>JBCECW010000203.1:0-6311 GCA_039207785.1 Pseudomonas sp.
CCGAGCGACCGGCGATGGCCCAGCGCAAGGCGGGTGCCTGGCTGGGCAGATGTTCGGCCAGGTAATGGGTCAGCAGTTGGCCGACAAAACTGCTGGCGCCGAATACCACGAGGTCATAGGCAGGTGTTTGCATGGGGTAGCGTCCGGAACAGGTAGTGGGCAGTGTGCCGCGCGGGGCAGGCCGGTGCGCATAACCTTAGTCGAGCGCCCGTGGCGATGTGCGGCGCCAGGCCGGCAAAACTGCCGCAAGCTGTTACCGATACCGGCCACGCCCTTACACTGTGGCACCCCCGTTTGCGCCGAGCCTTGCATGGATATCGAACTTGCCCGCACCTTTTTGCAGATTGTCCGCAGCGGTAGCCTGGTGGCGGCTGCCGAGCAGCTGCATGTGACCCAGACGGCGATTACCGCGCGGGTAAAAAAGCTGGAAACCGAACTGGGCTGCACGCTCTTTGTGCGCAACCGCGCCGGCGCCAAGCTGACTGCCGACGGTGAGGAATTTGTGCTGTTTGCCAACCAGCTGGTGCAGACCTGGGCCGCGGCGCAGCGTGACTTGCCGTTGCTGCCGGGCTATCGCACGGTGCTGCGGGTGGGCGGCGAAGTCAGCCTGTGCAACCCGCTGATGCTCAACTGGGTGCAGCTGTTGCGCGGGCAATTGCCCGACCTGGCAGTGCGCGCCGAGATCGGCGACGGCCAGGCCCTGCTCAAGCAGGTGGAACTGGGCGTGCTGGATGCCGCCCTGGTGTACCAGCCCTCGTACGGCCCGAGCTTGCAGGTGGAACAACTGCTGGAGGAAAAGCTGATTCTGGTGCGCCAGCCGCAGCAGCCCGAACCCTATGTGTATATCGACTGGGGCGAAGGCTTTCGCCGCCAACACGATGCCGCGCTACCCGAAAAAGCCAAGGCGGCGCTGGGGTTTAACCATGGGCCCTTGGCGCTGCAGTACATCCTGGCGTCCGGCGGCAGCGGCTATTTCCGTACGCGGGTGGTGCAGAGCTATCTCGACAGCGGCGCCTTGCAGCGGGTCGAAAAGGCCCCGGAATTCAATTACCCGACCTACCTCGTCTATGCCCGCGAGCGCGACAACGCGACGTTGCAGCAGGCCTTTGCGCTGCTGCGCGAGGTGGTGAGCAATGGCGCCGATTGGTCGCAGCGCTGGGACCCGGCCTAGCCCAGGTGTTGCAGCAGATCGCGGTGCAAGGCCGCGATCAGGTCGGTCTGGGTGACCAGCCCCAGCAGTTCGCCCTTGTCCAGCACCGGCAGGCAATGCAGGCCTTGCTCCGATAGCAGCGGAATCATCTCCACCACATGGGTGCTGCGTTGTACGGCGGTGACCGGGTGGCTCATGACATCGGCCAATGGCACATCGCGGCGCCGGCCCAGCAGGGTACGCGGGCGCTGGTGGCGACGGCGGCCCAGCAGGTCGATCAGGCTGACGATGCCCACCAGATGCCGCTGCTCATCGAGCACCGGCAGGGTTTTCAGGTGGTGGTGTTTAAACAGCTGCAGCGCTTGCTTGATGGTGGTCTGTGGCGTGGCGGTGAGCACGTCGCGGGACATGATCTGCTCGGCACGGATATCGCCCATGCTGCGGCGCAGGGCATTTTTCTCGGTGGCGCGGATGATCTGCTTGAGGTCTTCGCGCTGGATATCGACAAAGCCGCCGAGCTCGTTCAGGGCCTGGTCGAGGTCGGCGCTGATAATCCCGACCCGCTCCTGGGGCGCAGGATCGCGGGTGGCGTGCGGGTTGGCGGCCGGCGCCGGCAATTTCGGATAGCGCACGCCGGTGAGGTTGTTATAGAGCAGCGCGAAGGCCAGCAGCGCGACGGCATTGAACAGGGCGGGGAAGAGCAGGTGCCAGCCCTGTGCGGTCAGGTGCGGGCCGCCGAGCACCAGGCACAGGGTCAGCGCCGCACCCGGCGGATGCAGGCAACGCAGCAGGCACATAAATATCAGGGTGCCGCATACCGCGATGGCCGCTGCGGTAAAACCCGGCGGACAGAAATGCAGAGTGCTGACCGCCACCACCGTCGCCACCGCATAGCTGCCGACAATCGACCAGGGTTGCGCCAAGGCTCCGGACGACACGGCGAACAGCAAGACCGCCGAAGCGCCCAGGGGGCCAAGCAGGTGAGTGGCCATTTCTGCGCCAAACAGCTGGCTGCCGAGCCAGGCGCAGGCAAAGATCGCCAAGGCCGCGCCATAGGCAGCGCGTAACCATTCAACGGGGCGGGTGGTGGGAGCAGGGGGGAGAAAAGCAGCTAACCAGGCGGTAAACATCAGGCAACTATCGGCTCGACAGGCAGAGCCGGCGATTTTGCCGGTAGGCCGAGGCATGAACAAATGAATAGTAATGCCGTTTGGTAGCAAAAAAATTGATAGAAGAGTGTGGCCGCTTTGTCGCGGCTAACGGTTAACTCCCGCTAGCCGCGAACAATCAAGCCCACTAATAAATTTCACTGTCCCAGATAACGGTAACATCCCCACGGAAACGACCACCGCCGCTATCGACCATTTGTTGCACGCCTTGTTTATCCACCTCGAAATGCAGGTGCGAGCGTTCGTCGCTGACATAACGGGTTGGGTGAAAGATGCTCGGCGTGTCATTGGCCAGCGGATAGCGGTTAACCGGTTTATTGCTGCCATCACGCAGGCCATAGGGCAAGGTGACCATGGTTTTTACCGGCACCTGGGTTGTACCGGCATCGTTCTGGATGGCGCAGTCACTGCCCAGCGCATACTGGCATTGCAGCTGCATCTTGAAGTGGGTTGACGACCATTGCTGAAACGGCTGGTTGCCGATCAACTTGGGCGGCAGATTCGCTGCGCCGTTATACACCCACTGTTGCCAACCACCTTGTGGGGCCAATGCCAAGAGGTTGGCGTTTATCGGGAATTGCACGCGCAGGTTATGTTGGACCGAAAGCGTGAAGTTCAAAGTAATCAAAGGGTCTGATGCAACAGCCCCCCCCAGATCAAAGTCACCACCTGGGCCTAGCGTATAAGTAATTTGCCCTTTATATGTGCCCATGCTCATATCCAACGGATTGGGCGTGCGCATTTCGTACATAAAATTAATCACGGAAAAAAACATTCCGGGGCTGACGTTAACTCTTGAGAATTTTGCACAAGGGTTGTCGCTATTGACTCCCCAAAAAAAAGTGTAGTTCCATTGCGAGTAAAATCCTAGTCCACCGTAACTGCAACCAGCCGGCGCGTATACGTATTCTCTATCCCATAGCCAGCTGTGAGTACTGCCGTTTACACCGGTTATGCTGTCTACCGATTGGCTCAAATTGTACCTTGAGCCAATGCCGACAATTCGAACTTGAACTTTTTGGGTAGTGCCATCGTCATGTGTAACTGTAAGTTCTCGCCACGAGTTTGGAACCTTAAAACCTACGCCTTGACCACTAATCAGCGGTATGTATTCCGTTACATTGGGTACGGCAACGCTAAATGCTTTTCTCCAATTGCAATCTCCAGGGTTTGTAACGCAGTATCCTGAGTTGGGTGTTGTGTTTACGAAGTTGTTAACTTCAGGGTTGTTACTGTCAGGCAGAAAACGAGCTGTAATAGCCGTTTCCGAAGCCATAGCCAAACCAAAGAAAGACGTTAGCAGGGTGAGCGCTGCGCCGAGGTACAATTTGCGCGGCAAGTATGCAGTTTGAGCAAGACGTTCGAGGGTACTCATTTACCCACCTCAATGGCCTTGTTCTTATTGCCCTCTTTCAATTCAAAACTATAAATACGACCAGGCTCTTTATTGAATTCAAAATTCCGGCCAGGACGAATATGGTGTTTGCTAACCGGCAGGCAGTCATCTTTTTTCGCAGCCGAACAGTCTTTGAATTGATTGACTTCGACGGTGCTATTGCCGGCATTGCTAACGCGATAGTGGCCGCTAACGTCCTGCAACCTGGTATCAAAACGCATGTTTTTCGGGCTGACAAAAAACACCGTGCCATAACCGGCAAGCACATTGACCCCCGCCGACATCGACTGTTTATAGGCTTGGCGCTCGGTTTCGGAGACGTCGAAGTTATCTTCTTTTTCCGGCATGACCGGCACAAAACGCACGCGGTAGTAGTGCTCGCTGTCGCGATCACCGCGGTACAGCAGGCGCGTAGCCTGCATGCCTTTGGGCGGCACTATCAGCCGGGCCGGGCTGGCGATCAGGCCGGTGCGCAGGGCGGCGTCACCGCTCTGCGAGTCAAGGGCAGTTTCGATGCTTTTGCCGTTGGCATCGAAACTGATTTCATACACCTGCACCCGCACAAAAGCGGTGGTATCGCCCGGGTTGAATACACGCTTGAGAAAGGTGCTTTTGTCGCCGTCGAGGTAGTCGTACACGGTGCCCACATTGATGGTGGGGCCTGCCTGGGCGGCAGCGCACAGGCTCAGGGCCAGTGCTGGTAGTAGTCGTTTCATAAGCTCAAGCCTCGTCAAAAGTTAAAGAGGGGTGGCGCCACACCCGTTGCTGTAAGGCGCGACCTGCCGTGGCGTGTGGCTGATGGCTACGGGCCGGTTCTGGCAATGGTTTGAACAGCGCCGCCTTCGACGCAGCGCAGGTCGCCGGCCATCAGCACGTCGCCTTCGCTGGGCAGGGATTTCAGGTCGAGGGCGAAACGGCAGATCACGTTGTCACCGCGCACCACCTCCAGCGTTGGGGTCTTGGCGCTCAGTTCCATGGAGAAGAACCCATCGACCTCGGTCACCCCGCGGCTGGCGTGGTTCATCACATGCATGCCCTTCAGCGGCTCGCCGTGGCTGTCGAGCAAGCGACCAAACACAGTGACAGTTTTCATCAGCCGTACCTGTTGGTAGGCCACGCCGCCCTTGTTCAGGTGGTAGCTGGCGCGCGCCGGCTGGATGGTGGCCGCCGGTACGTTGGTGCCCTTGAAGTCGAACTGCACCTGGCCCGGTTGGTAGGCGCTGACCGGCAGCACATTGCGACCGGGGCGCAACACGCCGCTATGGCCGCTGAGGTCATCGGCGCGCAGCTCGATATCGTCGATATCCGACTCCAGGTCGACGATCATCCCGGCATCACTGCCCAGGTACTGGCCGCTGACGGCAACCTTGCGTGCGCCGATCACCACATTGCTGTCCAGGTTCAGGCTGCCGGACACCCTGTTGTTGTAGGACGAGCGCTGCACCTGCACGTCGCCGCGCGCCACCGCCGTTTCGAACTGCGCCGAGCCTGTGGCACCGACGCCATAGGTGTCGGTGACCAGCGTGGCAGTGACCGCACGTACCGGGCCGTTATCGATGTCTTGCTGGTAGCCGAGGCTGGCGTTGCGGTCGCTGGCACCGTCACGCGAGGTGCGCGAACCGGCGCTGGCGGTCAGGCGTTTGCCGGGGGCGCCAATGGCCAGGTTCACACTCAGGTCGACGCCACGGTTGCGTTCATCGCCGCTGCTGGGGGATGGCGGCCGATCGAATACCGAGAGGCGCCAGCTGGCGTCGTGGCCAAACAATTTGTCGGAGCGCAGCCAGCCCAGGTCGACGCCTGCGCCTTGGGTCTGCCCGGTGCTGTAGGACAGCCGGGCGTTGAGGCTGTTGTGATCGCCCAGGCGGTGGGTGATACCGGCCGAGGTGCTGCTGACGTTGCCGTTGTAGCGGTAGCGTTGGCGTACACGTTGGCCGTCGGGCAAGGTTTCCCAGGTGTTGCGGTTGTCCAGCCAGCTGCGGTTGTGGCTCAGCACGATGCTGCCTGAGCGGTAGCGGTAGAGGGCCTGGATATCGCTGCCGCTGCCGTGGTTTTCAGTCTGGAAGACGTTGGCATACAGGCTGGCGTTATCGGTTATGCCCAGGTCCAGCGAGGTGCCGAGCTGGTTCTGTTCGCGCACCTGGCGCGCCGAGACACCAACGATGGCGCGCGGGTGGAGCAGGTAATTGACTGCAACGCCGGCGCTCAGGCCGCCGTCATTTTCGTTGTGGTCGCTACTGAGCAGCGTGCTGTCACGGCCGACATAGGCGTTATAGCGCCAACGCTGGTCGAGGTTGCTCCAGTTGATGGGCTTGTACACCAGCTCCTCGGTGCGTGAGGTGATGATGCCGTCTTCCACCAGGCGCACTTCGATGTCGTAGATGCCGCCGGGCAGAGGGCGGGTGTCCAGCGCTTGCAGGCCGGGCTCCACCGGTTGGCTGTTGATCAGGGTGCCGTTGCGGAAGATTTCCACCGTCGCGTTGCGGTTGGCGGTGACATAAATCGGGTAGATGGCGGGCTTGGCGCCGTCTTTTGCCAGGCTGTCGGAGCTGCCCAGCATGACGCCCAGGGCGCTTTCATAACCATTGCCGAAGGTGCG
>JBCECW010000203.1:6321-6895 GCA_039207785.1 Pseudomonas sp.
CGGGACAGGCCACTGGAGTCGGGGGTGAAATAACCCAGACGCAGAAAGTGGTCCTGCCACTCTTTTTGCGTATGCAACTCGTACACCTGGTATTGGCTGGGCTGCTCAGGGTTGTCGTTGCGCGAGACTTGCCCGCTGAGCGTCTGGGTCCAGTTGCCCAGGCTGGTGAGGCCTTGCAGGGCGATGCGTCCATAGGTGTCCTGCTGTTGGCCGCCGGCCAGGTTGACCTGGTTGCGCAGCAGCAGGCCGGTGCTGCCATCGGGGGGCGGCAGGTAGTAGTCGCTTTGGGCGGTATTGCGTTCGGCCTTGTCGGTCAACAAGGACAGTTGTGATTCTTCCAGGCTGTAGTTGGCGGCGACCAGGCCGTTGGCGCAGTGCTGCTCACAGATGCCCAGGGTAATGCCTTTTTCCAGCACGGTTTTCCAGGCATCGCGCTCGGCGACGCTGATGTCGCTGCTGTTGCTGTCGGTGAACTCGAGCAGGGTGATGCGTTCATCGCGCGACAGCAGCACCAAGGCTTCGCCCAGGTCCTGGCGGTCCAGCTTGATGCGTACCGCCAGCGGTACGTCAAAGA
>JBCECW010000204.1:0-6867 GCA_039207785.1 Pseudomonas sp.
TGGATGTCGACCCGCTGCGCGTGCAGGTGCAATTGCCAACCGATTTCCAACTCCCGGAAGACGGCGTGCATATCCGCTGGCCAGACCCGCCTCTGGTGCAGGAAAAACGCCTGAACACCTACAAGATCTACGCCGCCCGCGCCTTTGCCCTGGCCAATAACCTCAACCAGGTGAAACTCGATTCGCCCAATCCACGCCTGGGCATTATCACCACCGGCAAGTCCTATCTGGATGTGCGCCAGGCGCTGGTTGACCTGGGCCTGGATGACGAGCTTTGTGCGCAAGTGGGCCTGCGCGTGCTCAAGGTCGGCATGAGTTGGCCGCTGGAGCCGGTGTCGGTGCATGAGTTCGCCCAGGGGCTGGACGAGATCCTGGTGGTGGAAGAAAAACGCAGCATCATCGAAGACCAACTCACCGGCCAGCTCTACAACTGGCCTGTGGATAAGCGTCCGCGGGTGGTGGGCGAGTTCGATGAGCAGGGCGTGTCGCTGCTGCCCAACCTTAGCGAGCTGACGCCGGCGATGATTGCCCGCGCAATTGCCAAGCGCCTGGCGCCGATCTATTCCAGCGAGCAGATCGAGTCGCGCCTGGCCTTTCTCGCCGCCAAGGAACAAGCCCTGGCAGCGCCCAAGCATAAAACCGTGCGCACCCCGCACTTCTGCTCCGGCTGCCCGCACAACACCTCCACCAAGGTGCCGCAAGGCAGTCGTGCTCAAGGCGGCATCGGCTGCCATTACATGACCCAGTGGATGGATCGCAACACCGACACCTTTACCCAGATGGGCGGCGAGGGTGCCACCTGGATCGGCCAGGCGCCGTTTACCGATACGCCGCATATCTTCCAGAACCTGGGCGATGGCACCTACTTTCATTCCGGCCAACTGGCGCTGCGTGCAGCGGTCGCGGCCGGGGTCAATATCACCTACAAGATCCTCTACAACGATGCCGTGGCCATGACTGGTGGCCAGCCCATCGACGGCGAGCTGCGGGTTGATCAGCTAAGCCAGCAAGTGTTTGCCGAAGGGGTCAAGCGCATTGCCCTGGTGTCGGACGAGCCGGATAAATACCCCAGCCGAGCCGGGTTCGCGCCGATTGTCAGCTTCCACCATCGCCGCGAACTGGATGCCGTGCAGCGTGAGTTGCGCGAGTTCAAAGGCACCTCGGTGATCATCTACGACCAAACCTGTGCCACGGAAAAACGCCGGCGGCGCAAACGCGGCAAATTGCTCGACCCAGCCAAGCGTGCCTTTATCAATGCGGCGGTGTGCGAGGGTTGTGGCGATTGCAGCGTGAAGTCCAACTGCTTGTCGGTGCTGCCACTGGAGACCGCCCAGGGCCGTAAACGCGAGATCGACCAGAACTCCTGCAACAAGGACTTCACCTGCGTCGATGGCTTCTGCCCCAGCTTTGTCACCGTGCATGGTGGCCGCTTGCGTCAGCCCGAGGCCTTGGGCCATGGGGCTGAGTTTCCGGCGCTGCCGGAGCCCGTGCAGCCGGGTTTGCAGCGGCCCTATAACATTCTGCTGCCCGGTGTGGGCGGCAGCGGGGTGACCACCGTGGGCGCGCTGCTGGGCATGGCGGCGCACCTTGAGGGCAAAGGCTGCAGCGTACTGGACCAGGCTGGGCTGGCGCAGAAGTTTGGCCCGGTGATTACCCATATCCGCATTGCCGCACAGCAGGACGATATCTATGCCGTGCGCATTGCTGCCGGTGAAACCGACCTGCTGCTGGGCTGCGACCTTGTAGTAGCTGCCAGCGAAGAAGCGCTGGCCAAGCTCAACGACCAAATTGCCCATGCAGTGGTAAACAGCCACGAAGCGGCGACCGCCGAGTTCACCCGCAATCCCAATGCCGAGTTTCCCGGCGCGGCCATGCAACAGGCCATCATCGAGGCGGTGGGGGCGAGCAAAACCCATTTTGTCGAGGCCACTGAACTGGCTACCGGCCTGCTCGGCGATAGCATCGCCACCAACCTGTTTATGCTCGGCTATGCCTATCAGCGCGGCCTGGTGCCGGTGAGCGCTGAGGCGATCAACCAGGCGATCGAGCTGAATGCCGTGGCGGTGGCGTTGAATCAGCAGGCGTTTCTCTGGGGCCGACGGGCCGCCCATGCTCCTGACGCGGTGGCAGCGCTGGCCAAGCCAGATGCGGCGGCACAGCTGGCGGACCAGGCGCAAACCCTGGAACAACGTATCGCCCGCAATGCCGCGACGTTGAGCGACTACCAGAACCTGGCTTATGCCGAGCGTTATCTGGATTTGCTCAAGCGCGTAGGTGAGGCCGAGGCGCGGTTGTTCCCTGGCCAGGCACCGGTGCTGAGCGAAGCGGTGGCCTTTAACTACTTCAAGCTGCTGGCCTATAAGGACGAGTACGAAGTGGCGCGGCTGTACAGCAATGGCGACTTTACCCGGCAGCTGGCCGCGCAATTCGAAGGCGACTACCGCTTGCAGTTCCACCTGGCGCCGTCGTGGCTAAGCAAGCGCGACAAGCGCACCGGCGAATTGCGTAAACGCAGCTTCGGGCCGTGGATGTTGCAGGCATTTGCCGTGCTGGCGCGCTTCAAGTTTCTGCGCGGCACGCGCCTGGACCCGTTTGGTTATAGCCATGAACGGCATCTGGAGCGTGAGTTGATTGGCGCGTATGAGGCCGATGTGGAGCTGATTCTGCAGACGCTTAGCGACAGCAAGCGGCATAGCGCGTTGGCCCTGGCTCGGGTGCCGGAGCGTATCCGCGGCTATGGCCATGTAAAGGATCAGGCGTTGTTGGCCGTCACCCATCAGGCCGAGGAGCTGCGCCGTACGCTGCGCGATGAAAGCAGCGCAACCGCCACGCTGTTTGTAGCGGCGGCCTGACTGCCGTTGCCGCGCCGCCGCCAGTCGATGCTGGCGGCGGCGTTTTTTGCGTCTGGCAAATACATGACAAACCCGCAGCCCGCCGTTAACATGCCGGCCGGTCGGCTGCGTGCCGGCGCGCTGCGTCTGTCTCCTTAGTTCAATGGATAGAATAAGCCCCTCCTAAGGGCTAGATGCTGGTTCGACTCCAGCAGGGGACGCCATCTTTACCCCGCGCTTTTGCGCGTCTTTATCTGTACCCACTGCTTGAAATCCTGAACACCTGATGCGTATTTTGTACGCGCCTGCGCTAGCGTGCGATCAGGCTTCAATAAGGATAAGAAGTTATGAGTACCGATGGCCCCAGTACCTATGCCGCCCTCTTGGCCGGCATCGACGAAATTGAATGTGTAACCCCTGACCTCAACGGCGTGCCGCGCGGCAAAGTGATGACCGCTGCCGGCTTTCTGGAGGGGCGCCGGCTGCAGCTGGCGCGCGGGGTGTTGCTGCAATGCATCATGGGCGGCTACCCGCCAGCGCCGTTCTATGGCGGCGATGATGGCGACCTGGCATTGAATGCCGAGCCTACGCAAATCCACCGCCTGCCCTGGAGCGACGTGCCACGCGCCCTGGCCATCTGCGATGCCGATGAGCTCGATGGCGGCAGCTCCGGCTTGTCCACCCGCGGCCTGCTCAAGCGCGTGCTGGCCAAGTACAGCGCCCGCGGTCTGGCGCCGGTAGTGGCAACCGAGCTGGAGTTTTTTGTCTTCGCACCGAACCCGGACCCACAGCGCGCATTCCAGCCGCCGCTGGGGCTGGATGGTCGTCGTGAAGACGGTTGTTCGGCGTTTGGTGTGTCGTCCAACAATGGCCTGCGGCCGTTCTTCGCCGAGGTGTATCGCTGCATGGAGGCCCTGGGCCTGCCGCGCGACACCTTTATGCACGAGATGGGTGTCAGCCAGTTCGAGATCAACCTGCTGCACGGCGATGCCTTGCTGCTGGCGGACCAGACCTTTCTGTTCAAGCACATGCTCAAGGAAGTGGCGCTCAAACATGGCATCACCGTGGTGTGCATGGCCAAGCCTTTGGCGCACACGCCAGGTAGCTCCATGCATATTCACCAGAGCGTGGTGGAGCAGGGTAGTGGGCGGAATATTTTCAACGATAGCGAGGGGCAGGCGACGCCAGCGTTCTATCAGTTTATTGCCGGCCAGCAAGCGGCCATGGCTGATTTCACCTTGCTGTTTGCGCCGAACGTGAATTCGTATCAGCGCCTGTTCCACCCTTATGCCTCGCCGAACAATGCCTGCTGGTCCCACGACAACCGTGCGGCCGGCCTGCGTATTCCGGCCAGTTCGCCGGTCGCGCGGCGGGTGGAAAACCGCTTGCCGGGCGCCGATGCCAACCCTTATCTGGCGCTGGCTGCCAGCTTGGCGGCAGGTTTGTATGGCATCGAGCAGGAACTGCAACCCACAGAAGCCATCCAAGGCGAATTCGACGTGCCGGATGCCTTGCGGCTACCGTCTACGATGCAGGCCGCGATAGACCGCTTGCAACGCAGCACATTGGCCCGCGAGATATTCGGCAACGAGTTTATTGACGGCTACATTGCTACTAAGACGATGGAGCTCACCAGCTTCTTCGATGAAATAACCCCGTGGGAACGTCGTGTGTTGGCGGCCCAAGCCTAAGTGTCACCCGCCAGGTCATTGCGATGGCCTGGCCCCCATTCAAGGAGCCGTTCGGAAAGCTGATGCATCGAATCTGGAAGTCTTTTCGAGCGCTTTATTTCGCTAGCTTGTTGATGCTGATCGGTTCCGGTCTGCTGAGTACTTACCTGGGCCTGCGCCTGGCCGCCGAAAAGACCGACTCGTTATGGGTGGGTGCGTTGATGGCCTCGTATTACCTGGGACTGGTGCTGGGCGGCAAGGTCGGGCACCGCCTGATCGCGCGGGTTGGCCATATCCGGGCCTATGTCACCTGCGCCGGTATCGTCACGGCGGCGGTGCTGGGGCACGGCCTGATCGATTGGCTGCCGGCCTGGGTGCTGCTGCGGGCCATCGTGGGCCTGAGCATGATGTGCCAGTACATGGTGATCGAGAGCTGGCTCAACGAGCAGGCCGAAGCCAGCCAGCGCGGCATGGTGTTTTCCGGCTATATGATCGCTTCGTACCTGGGCTTGGTGCTGGGGCAGCTGGTGCTGGTGCTGCACCCAGCGCTGGGGCTTGAGCTGCTGATTCTGGTGGCCATGTGTTTCTCGCTCTGCCTGGTGCCGGTGGCCTTGACCCGCAAGGTCCACCCGGCGCCTATGCGGCCCGCGCCGCTGGAGCCGCGGTTCTTTATCAAACGGGTGCCGCAGTCGTTGACCACTACGCTGGTTTCCGGCCTGGTCATTGGATCGTTCTATGGTTTGGCGCCGCTTTACGCCGCGCGCCAGGGCCTGAGCAACGAGCAGGTCGGCCTGTTTATGGGGTGCTGCGTATTGGCCGCCCTGGTGGTGCAATGGCCGTTGGGCTGGCTCTCCGATCGCCATGATCGCGCCGTACTGATTCGTGGCTGCGCGGTGTTGCTGGTACTGGCGGCGTTGCCATTGGCGATCATGCCGGTGGTGCCGCTGGAGTTGCTGGTGCCGATCGGTTTTGTCCTCAGCTTGTTGCAGTTCAGCCTGTACCCGCTGGCCGTGGCGTTTTCCAACGACCACGTCGAAGGCGAACGGCGCGTGTCGCTGACGGCGATCTTGCTGGTGACCTTTGGCGTGGGCGCCTGTATCGGCCCATTGATCGCGGGCGGGCTGATGCGCCAGTTCGGGCCCAATATGCTGTTTGCGTTTGCCTGTTTCTGTGCCGCAGTGCTGGTGCTGCGGATTCGTCCGGATGCGGTAACCAACCTGCATCAGGTCGACAACGCACCGCTGCACCATATGTCGATGCCCGACAACATGACCAGTTCGCCGCTGGTGGCCGCCCTGGACCCGCGCGTCGACGAGCAGATTGTGCAGGACCAGATGCAAGCCCAGCCGGCGCCAGATGACCCCTCCGATACCAAGTCGACCTGACGCAGCCCCAACAAAAACGCCACCTCGAGGGTGGCGTTTTTGTTGGGGCGGGGCGGGCTTCAATCGTCGATATCGTCGCGCCGCGCTTCGCGTTGCAGCTGGTAGACAAAACGGTCGATCTGCCGCTGTTCCAGGCCGTTCATGCGGTGGAAGCGCATGCCGACAAAGGTCATGTCGAGCTTTTCGTCGTAGACCATATGGCGCAGTTCGACGGCGGTGGTCATTGCCCCAAACGGCAGCTGTGCCAGCAGGCGTTCATACACCTGGCCCGCTTGTAGGCCCTTGCTGGTATCGCCTTCAAAGCGCAGCTTGCAGCCGGTGGCGGAGATATCCAGCAGCACGCCTTTGATCGGCACTTTCAAACGATCGCCGGCCAGTTCGATTTTTACCGCCTGGGTTTGCTTGAGCGGGGCGCGGTAGGCGTTGCGGCGCTGGTGATACAGCACCTCGGTCGGCAGCGGGCACCAGTAACAGTTGGAGCCTTCCATCTGGCCGATCTGGATCTGTTGCTTGTATTCCCAGGCGATGCGTACGCCTTCATGGAAACCTTCGATACGGAAACTTTCGCCGGCTTTGAGAAAACGCTCGCCGTCGTTGGGCACCATTTCGTCGAGCGCCAGCACGCCGCGTTCGCGGTTGATCTGAATGATATAGGTCTGAAAACGCATGGCCCGTTCGTGGAAGGTGATGATCAACGGATCACGGTGTTCTTCCAGTTGGCGCAGCGCAGCAAAAACTTCCAACGGAGCTTTTAGGACTTTCGGTGGTTGCGGGCCATCACCCGCGGCGAAGGGGTTGGACACGGTCCAGAATTCTCCGAGCAAAATACGGTGGCACTAGCCTAATGGGGTACTAGCATACTGGCGTTGTGCCGGTACGTCCCCTGCGCCTTTTTATAGTGGTGCTCAGGCCTGACTGAGCGGGCGTTGCTGGCCGATTCTAGCGGCACCGCCACGGCTGTCATAGAGGCTTGGAGTGTCG
>JBCECW010000205.1:0-1635 GCA_039207785.1 Pseudomonas sp.
CCCCAGCGCTAGCGCGAGAACGCATAGGCCGCCGGCAGCGCCACGGTGAGGGAAATCAGCGTATTCAGGCTTACGTAGTACAGCGAGTTGAGGTAGCCGGTGTACCAGCTGGGATCGGTGAAAATCACATGGTAGTTGGCCAGGGTGAAGTTGCTGGGCCACAGGCTCAGGCCGCCGAGAATCTCGTTATTGGTCTTGAACGACATATTCAGCAGCCAATAGATCGGCACCAGCAAAAACAGGATATAGAGCACCAGCACCACTTTTTTGCGCGTTGTCATGGCTCTACCTCACCGGGTTTTATCGTTGTGGGTCATGGCGGTGTAGAACACCCACGACACCAGCAGGATGATCAGGAAGTACACCAGCGAGAACGCCGCCGCCGGGCCCAGGTCGAACTGGCCGACGGCCATTTGCGTCAGGGTCTGGCTGAGGAAGGTGGTGGCATTGCCTGGCCCGCCGCCGGTCAGCACAAAGGGCTCGGTGTAGATCATGAAGCTGTCCATAAAGCGCAGCATCACCGCGATCAGCAGCACGCTTTTCAGCTTCGGCAATTGGATATGACGGAACACCGCCCAGGCCGAGGCCCGGTCGATCCGCGCCGCCTGGTAATACACATCGGGAATCGCCCGCAGACCCGAGTAGCACAGCAGCGCCACCAGCGAGGTCCAGTGCCAGACGTCCATGATCAGCACGGTGGCCCAGGCATCCCCAGTATTGCCCGCGTAGTTGTAGGCGATGCCCAGCTTGTTCAGGCTCCAGCCCATCAGGCCGATATCGGCGCGACCGAAAATCTGCCAGATGGTGCCCACCACGTTCCATGGAATCAGCAACGGAATGGCCAGCACGATCAGCACCAGCGATGCCATCTTGCCCTTGGTGGGCATGCACAAGGCGATACCAATGCCCAGGGGAATCTCGATCAGCAGCACGCAGGCCGAATAGATAAATTGGCGCAGCAGCGAATCATGCAGACGCTGGTCGGCCAGCACCTGGCGGTACCAGTCGGCACCGACAAAGTAGCGGCTGGACTGGTCGAAAATATCCTGCAGCGAGTAGTTCACCACCGTCATCATCGGCACGATGGCGCTAAAGGCCACCAGCAAAAATACCGGCAGCACCAGAAACCAGGCCTTGTTGTTTTGCACCTTCATGGCGTCACCTCGGCTTGCGCGTCCACCAGCCCTTCAACCAGATAGTCATCGGCATACACCATCAGCCACTGCGCCGGAAAACTCAGGTACACCTGGCGCTGCGGCACCGGCTGGTCTTCCTGCAGGCGCACCTTCAGTTGCTGGCCGTCGAGGTTCAAGGTGAGGATCTTGTAGGTGCCCAGGTCCTCGACATGCAGCACCTCGCCGCACAAGGCATCGTCGTAGGGGCCGTCCCAGATATGGATAAATTCCGGGCGGATACCCACCTTCAAGGCCGCCTGCGGCAAGCTCGCCAGGCGCTGATTAAGCGCCGCGCTTAGCGGCAGCACGGTATTGGCAAAACGCACCCCGCCTTCGCAACGCTGCACGTCGATCAGGTTCATGCCGGGGCTGCCAATAAAGTAGCCAACAAAGGTGTGGCTCGGCCGTTCGAACAGCTCGCGCGGGGTGCCGAACTGCACGATCTGGCCGCCAAACATCA
>JBCECW010000205.1:1645-6860 GCA_039207785.1 Pseudomonas sp.
TCGAGGCCTCCAACTGATCGTGGGTGACGTAGACCATGGTGATATTGAACTGCTCATGGATCTGCTTGAGCTTGCGCCGCAGCTGCCATTTCAGGTGCGGGTCGATCACCGTCAGCGGCTCGTCGAACAGGATCGCCGACACATCGTCACGCACCAGCCCGCGGCCCATCGACACTTTCTGCTTCTCGTCGGCAGTCAGGTTCCTGGCCTTCTTGTGCAGCAGCGGGTGCAGGTCCAGCACCTCGGCAATCTCGTTGACCTTGCTCAGCACCTTGGCTTCATTCATGCCCTGGTTGCGCAGTGGAAAGGCCAGGTTGTCGAACACCGTCATGGTGTCGTACACCACCGGAAACTGGAAAACCTGGGCGATATTGCGCTCCTCCGGCGGCAGCAGATTGACCACCTTGCCATCGAACTGCACCTCGCCTTCGGACGGGCTCAGCAGGCCGGAAATAATATTCAGCAGGGTCGACTTGCCGCAGCCCGACGGCCCCAGCAACGCATAGGCACCGCCCTGCTCCCAGATATGGTTCATTTCGCGAATGGCGTAATCGTCCGGGCCGGCAGGGGCTTTGCTGTAACTGTGGGCCAGGTGATGCAGGCGAATCTCGGCCATCAGGCAACCCTCCCGATACGGCGGCTGGGGGCCTGGATCAAACGGCCATCGGCGGCAAATACAAACAGCTTGTGAGTGGGGATATAGATCAGGATCGCGGTATCCACGTCGTACTCGTGCACGCCAGGCAGATGCAGCACCAGCACGAACTGCTCGTTGCGCACATGCAGAAAGGTTTCCGAGCCACTGATTTCTGCCAGCTCCACGGTAACCGCCAGCTCCAGATCATCGTCATTGCTCGGCACCAGGCCGATATGACTGGGGCGCACGCCAAAGCGGTACTCGCCTTCGCCAATGCTTTGCAGGTCGGGGTTCAAGGGAAAGTGCACCGCCTCGGCAAAACTCACCTCGGTGCCGCTGATACGCCCCGGCATCAGGTTGATCGGCGGTTCGGAAAACAGCTCGGCGGCCAGCACCTGTTGCGGACGGTGGTAGACCTCGGCGGTCTTGCCGCTCTGCACCACGCGCCCCTCATGCAGGATGGTGGTGGTGCCGCCCAGGGCCAGGGCCTCGTTGGGTTCAGTGGTGGCGTAGATGGCGATGGTATGGCGGGCGGCAAACAGCTCGCGCATTTCCTGGCGCAGCTCTTCGCGCAACTTATAGTCGAGG
This sequence comes from Pseudomonas sp., assembly GCA_039207785.1. GTDB lineage: Bacteria > Pseudomonadota > Gammaproteobacteria > Pseudomonadales > Pseudomonadaceae > Aquipseudomonas. The sequence continues at coordinate 2,871 of JBCECW010000205.1, forward strand.
TTAACCAGGGGCTCGTCGAACAGAATCAGCGAGGCATCCTTGACCAGCGCCCGGGCCATGGCCGTGCGCTGCTGCTGGCCACCGGAAAGTTCCAGCGGGTAGCGTTTGAGCAAGGCGTCGATACGCAGCATCTTTGCCGTGGCGTGTACCCGTTCATTGATCTCGGCGTCTTTAAAACCGGCCTGGCGCAGCGGCGAGGCGATATTTTCAAACACCGTCAGGGTCGGGTAGTTGATGAACTGCTGATAGACCATCGACACATTGCGCTTGCGCACCGGCACCTGGGTCATATCGGCGCCATTCATCAAGATGCGCCCGCTGTTGGGCTTGTCCAGGCCGGCCATCAAACGCATCAGGCTGGTTTTGCCAGACAGCGTGCGACCCAGCAGCACATTGAACGAACCGGGTTCGAAGCTTAGGCAGGCGTCGTCGATATGGGTGATGCCATCGACGATCCGCGTCACGTGCTCAAGCACTAGCGACATAAGTGGTCCTTCTTATTGTTGTTATCGCCGATTGAACGCTCGTCGGCCATGCAGCGTTGAACGCTCGCTTCAGATGCTCACGTACTTAAGTACGCTCCGCTCTTCAGCTCCCGTTCGCCTTGCCTGGCCTTAGCGCCTTCAATCTACAGTTGCGTTGCTAGAGCCAGTTCTATGCCAACAACGGCCCGGAGCTTGCAAAGCCTTGTTGGCAAAGGCCTTTAGCCACGTGAACAGTGGCCGTGCACAACCACGCTGAACAGCCTTGAACAGCTAAACGTGAACAACTGAACACTGCGCTGTGTTGACTTTGAACAGTCATGAACGACACTGAACCGACCCGGCAAAGACCGGTCGACTGCTGGCGATAACAACAATAAAACCGAGCGAGACCCTGTCATGGCTGAACCAGCCCTGCCCCACGACACCATCATTCAGGACTCCTGGAGCCGTTGCCGCGAGTTCGGCCTGACACACCAGAGCACCCCGGTGTTTAGCCAGCCCAGCCCGGGCGATGTGTCGGCACTGCTGGAAAGCCAGCAGGCGCTGGTGCAAACCACCCATAAGGAAGTGCTGCCCTACTACGGCACCATCCTGGCCAACTCCAACTGCCTGATCATGCTCGCCGACAACCAGGGCCAAGTGCTGCAAAGCTGGGGCGATCAGCGCTTTATCGAGCCCAACCATGCCGCCGGGTTTGTCGCCGGCGCCAGTTGGCTGGAGCGCTACACCGGCACCAACGCCATCGGCACCGCCTTGAGTTGCGCCCAGCCCGTGCATATCCAGCACGACGAACACTTCCTCAAAGCCAACCGTTTTATGACCGGCTCGGCCTCGCCGATTTTCAATGAACAACGGCAGATGATCGCCGTGCTCGATGTGTCCAGCGACAGCTACCTGCCGCCCTCGCACACCCTGGGCATGGTGAAGATGATGAGCCAGTCGGTGGAAAACCGGCTGATCCTCAACCTGTTCCAGCAGCGCTATTTCCAGCTGACCTTCAACACCAGCCTGAACAACCTCGACAGCCCCTGGGCCGGACTGGTGGTGTTCGATGAAAGCGGCCAGGTGGTATCGGCCAATCGCCGTGCCGACAGCTTGCTGGGCATCAGCCTGGCGGCCGTGAATATCGAAAGCCTGTTCGATATCCCCTTGCAGCAACTGCTGAACCAGCCGCAGAACCTGCCCTTCAGCCTGCGCGCCGGCGGGCGCTTTCGCTTCCATGCCCAGGTGCGGCGACCACAACAACCGGCACCGATCCAGGCCCGCGATTTTCGCCCAGCGGCGCCTGCCGAGCCCGCCAGCAAAGCACCCACCAGCCCCTTTACTCTGGCCGCCATCAACCTCGGCGACCCGCGTGTCGACAAGGCCGTGCGCCAGGCCGAACGGCTGCTGGAGAAAGACATTCCAATCCTGGTGTACGGCGAAACCGGGGTGGGCAAGGAGGTGTTTGTCAAAGCGCTGCACCAGGCCAGTTCGCGGGCGCAGCAGAGTTTTATCGCGGTGAACTGTGCGGCGATTCCGGCCGACCTGGTGGAGTCGGAGCTGTTTGGCTACGAGAAAGGCGCCTTTACCGGTGCCAACCAGAAAGGCAGCATCGGCCTGATTCGCAAAGCCCATAAAGGCACGCTATTTCTCGATGAAGTGGGCGATATGCCGCTACGCGTGCAGGCGCGCTTGCTGCGCGTATTGCAGGAACGCTGCGTGCAACCGCTGGGCAGCAGCGAGCTGTACCCGGTGGATATCCGCCTGATCTCCGCCACCAACCGCGCCCTGCGCCAGGACGTGGACAGTGGCCTGTTCCGCCAGGACCTCTACTACCGCATCAGCGGCCTGAACCTGGAGTTGCCGCCGCTGCGCGAGCGCACCGACAAGCAGGCGATGATCCAACGCCTATGGGAATACCACCGCGAGCCCTACCAATGGGCCGGCCTCAGCAACGAAGTCATGGCCCTGCTGCTGCGCCACCCGTGGCCCGGCAACCTGCGCCAGCTCAGCAGCGTGCTGCAGATTGCCCTGGCCATGGCCGACGACCAGCCGATTCATGCCGAGCATTTGCCGGATGATTTTTTTGCCGATTTGCCGGGCAGCGACAGCGCGCCAGTGGCCGAGCTCAAGCCGCTGGCTGCGGGTGACTTAAAAAGCCAGTACGAACAGTGCGGCGGGAATATTTCGCACCTGGCGCGGCATTTGGGGGTGAGCCGCAACACGCTGTACAAGCGCTTGCGCGAGCAAGGGGTGAAGGTGTGATTGGGGTGAGATCGCTTGGTGCGCGGAGCGCACCCTACGATATTGGTGTAGCAACGGAGATCCCGTAGGGTGCGCTCCGCGCACCAGCAATCTCCGCTAAGCCGCCGAAACCGCCCGCTCCACCACCCTAGGCGCCAACCCTAACGCGGGGTCGCGGCGAAAGGTTAGAGTGCCGTCCTCCAACGGCGAATAGCGCAGGTTGAACAGGTCGAGAATATAGTTCTGCTTCAACTGCCACGGCGCGCCCGGCCCTTGCTTGGGCAAGACATCCGCCGCGCGCACCACATAACCCGCCGAGATATCCAACAGCGGCCGTTTTTCTACCGCCGCCCCCACCTGCCGAGCCACGCACATCTTGTAGCCGTTCTCGTCCATGTAATTCAGCACCCGGCACACATAGCCCGAGGCCAGGTCCGAACGCAGGGTCCAGGAGGCGTTGGTGTAGCCCACGCACAAGGCGAAGTTGGGCACATTGCTGAGCATCATGCCTTTGTAGGCCAGGGTGTCACCGATATCCACCGGCGCGCCGTCGACCTGCAGCTGCATGCCACCGCAGGCCTGCAGCTTGAGGCCCGTGGCGGTGATGACGATATCGGCCGCCAGCTCCTGGCCCGAGCGCAGGCGAATGCCGGTCTCGGTAAAGGTGTCGATCTGCTCGGTAACCATCTCGGCCTTGCCGCTTTTCAGCGCATCGAACAGGTCGCCATTGGGCACCGCGCACAGGCGCTGGTCCCACGGCTGGTACTTGGGATTGAAATGGGTATCCACGGCATAACCGGCCGGCAGCGCGCGCTTTACCCCAAAACGCAGCAGCTTGCGCGCCAGGCCCGGCGCGCGACGGCAGAACTGGAAAAAGCCCAGGGTCAGCAATACGTTTTTCCAGCGCACCACACTGTGGGCGCGCTGCTCGGGCAGGTACTTGCGCAGCAGGTCGGCGATCACGTCCTTGGCCGGCAATGAGGCGATATAGCTGGGTGAACGCTGCAGCATGGTGATATGGCGCACCTTGTCGGCCATGGCCGGCACCAGGGTGCCCACCAGCAACGTCGCGGTAAGGTCCGACGGCAGGAGCTGGCCCTTGCTGGCCCCGGATTGCAGCGCGATCCAGGTCGTCAGGGTCATGATCAGGAAGGCGACGACCGAGACGACCTCGACGACCGCGAAGAAATTCGCCCGGCGGGCGGCAACCTGCACCCGCCGCCACCAGCGCGGCCAGGGCCGTTTGCGCGAGAGGGTGTCGGCCGTCATAGTTGCAGCC
>JBCECW010000206.1:0-6842 GCA_039207785.1 Pseudomonas sp.
TGTGATGAAACAGCGGCGCCGGTACGGGCGCGTAGCCAGGGTGCTGGCCCCTGTTGGGCTTGGTGTGCTGGTCGCCGGCACCATGAGTTTGCTGGAGCGTCTGCACCTGGCCAACGAAAGCGCCATTCGCCAGCACTTTACCCGTTGGTACCTGGCGCGCCTGAGCCGGGCACTGCCATTCAAGATCGAAGTGCTGGGCAGCCTGCCCAAACAACCGATGCTGTGGCTCAGCAACCATGTGTCCTGGACCGATATCCCGCTGCTGGGCATGTTGGCGCCGCTGTCGTTTCTGTCCAAGGCCGAAGTACGTACCTGGCCGGTGGCCGGCTGGCTGGCGAAAAAGGCCGGCACCCTGTTTATCCGCCGCGGTTCAGGCGATAGCGCCCTGCTCGGCCAGCAGTTGCTCGACCATCTGCAACAACAGCGTTCGCTGCTGATTTTTCCCGAAGGCACCACCACCGATGGCCGGCAACTGCGCAACTTCCATGGTCGCCTGCTAAGCAGTGCCATCGAAGCCGGCACGTCGCTGCAGCCGGTGGCGATTCGCTATGTGCGCGACAACCAGATCGACGCCGAGATCGCGCCGTTTATTGGTGACGATGACTTGGTTTCCCACCTGGTGCGCTTGTTGTCCAGCGATGTGGCCAGCGTGCGCATTCATCTGCTGGAGCCGATTGCCACCGTCGGTGGTTCGCGCAATGTGTTGGCCAAGCAAGCGCACCGGGCGATCAGTTTTGCGTTGTTTGGTGAGACCGAGCCAGCGGAAGACCAAGAGCCGAATACTGAGCTAGCTGCCTGACGCCGTCCCCGTAGGGTCGCCGGTCCGCGTTCGGCAGCGCACCGTTGCGATCGCGTGGTGCGCTGAGCGCACCCTACGAGATTTGCGATCGGGCAAACGCCTGCAACTGCGGGTAAAACGCGTGGAAATCCTCGGTGAGAGGCTCGTACAAACCACGCAACTCCCCCATCGCCCCATCGAGCATCTGCGGCCGCGACAAGCGCCGGCTCATGCCCAGCAGCACCTGCTGCAATACGGCGAAATCTTCGTAACTACCCAACCAGTCCTGCGCCGCCATGCGTGGCGCGATATACGCCAGGCGCTCGGGCAGCGCCGGTTCGTTATCCAGCACCCGATAGACCCGCGCGGTGAACTGCGCCAAGGGCTCATCGGCATAGCGCTGCCAGTGGTGGGCCAGGCAATGGTCGAAAAACAGGTCGAGCAAAATGCCGGCCGTGCGCCGCCGCTCCTGGGGAAAACGCGCCTTGGCCTGCAGCACCAGCGGGTGGCTGTCGGTGAAGGCATCAATCCGCCGATGCACGGCAATGGCCTGCTCCACCGGCGCAGCAAAACGCCCAGCCAGCGGCCCTTTGACAAAGTCGCCATACAGGCTGCCGAGCAATTGCGCCGGCGTGTCACCACCCAGGTGAAGGTGTGCGAGATAGTTCATGGCGCCAGTGTAGAGCCTCGTCTAGGACAAATCCCAGCCTGCCGATCACTCGTGCTGATGAACACTATCGCCATGATCAATCTGTATATCGGAAGTGACCGATATAAAGTTCGCCGCAAGCCGATACACACCGGCAACCCTTAGCGAACCCAGGTTCACGATCATGCCCATTGACCTCGACGAAATCTTCAAAGCCCTCGCCCACCCGGTGCGCCGCGACATGCTCGTGTGGCTCAAAGACCCGCACGCGCATTTCGTCGAGCAGGACCACCCGTTCGATATCGGCGTCTGTGCCGGCAAGTTCGATCTCAAGACCGGCCTGTCGCAATCCACCGTCTCTGGCCACTTGGCAAGCCTGCAACGTGCCGGGCTGGTGACCAGCCGCAAGGTTGGCCAGTGGAACTTCTTCAAGCGTAACGAAGAGGTGATCCAGGCCTTTATCACCCACTTGTACGACGCGCTGTAACCCAGCCGCCCAACCCCCTTCCCGGAGCACATCATGCCCCTCGCACTTATCGTTCTGGCGCTCTCGGCCTTTGCCATCGGCACCACTGAATTCGTCATCATGGGCCTGCTGCCCGACGTGGCGACCGACCTCGGTGTGTCGATTCCCGGCGCCGGCTGGCTGGTTACCGGCTATGCCCTGGGCGTGGCCATCGGCGCGCCCTTTATGGCCATGGTCACCGCCAGTTGGCCACGCAAAGCCGCCCTGCTCGCTCTGATGGGCATCTTTATCGCCGGCAACCTGTTCTGTGCCCTGGCCACCGACTACGACATGCTGATGCTGGCGCGTGTTATCACTGCCCTCTGCCACGGCGCATTCTTTGGTATCGGCTCGGTGGTAGCCGCCAGCCTGGTGCCGGCCAACCGTCGCGCCTCTGCCGTGGCCCTGATGTTTACCGGCCTGACCCTGGCCAACGTGCTCGGCGTACCCTTGGGCACCGCCCTCGGCCAAGCCGCCGGCTGGCGCTCGCCATTCTGGGCCGTAACCCTGATCGGCGTGCTGGCCCTGATCGGCCTGTGGCGCGCCCTGCCTAACCAGAAGCAACAGGAAAAAGCCGACCTGCGTAGCGAGCTACGGGCCCTGCGCGGTGTGGGTGTGTGGCTGGCGCTGAGCACCACGGTGTTTTTCTCCGCCTCGATGTTCGCCCTGTTTACCTATATCGCCCCGCTGCTCGGCGAAGTGACTGGCGTGTCCCCCACCGGCGTGACCTGGACCCTGCTGCTGATCGGCCTGGGCCTGACCGTCGGCAATATCCTCGGCGGCAAGCTGGCGGACTGGCGCCTGGGCACCACCATGACCGGCGTATTTATCAGCCTGGCCGTGCTGTCGACCCTGTTCAGCTTTACCAGCCAATCGCTGATCGGCGCCGAAATCACCCTGTTCCTCTGGGCCGTGGCCGCCTTCGCTGCCGTGCCGGCCTTGCAGATCAATGTAATGGCCTTTGGCAAAGACGCGCCGAACCTGATTTCCACCCTGAATATCGGTGCCTTCAACCTCGGCAACGCCCTCGGCGCCTGGGTCGGTGGCGTGGTGATCGGTCGTGGCCTGGCCCTGACCGACGTGCCCCTGGCCGCTGCCGCACTGGCCATCGTGGCCTTGATCGCCACCCAACTGACCCGCAATGCCCGCAACCAATTGCAACCCGTGCTCGAGTGAGCGCGGCTGTTCCAACCCCGTAACTAACTTCCCGGAGATTTACCCCATGGCGACTCTTTTCGATCCCATCACGATTGGCGACCTGCACCTGAAAAACCGCATCATCATGGCCCCGCTGACCCGTTGCCGCGCCGATGAAGGCCGCGTACCCAACGCGATGATGGCCGAGTACTACGCCCAGCGTGCCTCCGCCGGCCTGATCCTCAGCGAAGCCACCTCCGTTACCCCGATGGGCGTGGGCTACCCCAATACCCCGGGCATCTGGTCCGACGCGCAAGTGCGTGGCTGGAGCAATATCACCAAGGCCGTGCACGCCAACGGTGGCAAGATTTTCCTGCAACTGTGGCACGTCGGCCGCGTTTCCCACCCCAGCTACCTGGACGGCGAACTGCCGGTGGCACCGAGCGCCATCGCCCCCAAAGGCCACGTTAGCCTGGTGCGTCCGCTGAGCGACTACCCCACCCCGCGCGCCCTGGAAACCGAAGAAATCGCCGATATCGTCGAGGCCTATCGCAACGGCGCGGAAAACGCCAAGGCCGCCGGCTTTGATGGCGTGGAAATCCACGGCGCCAACGGCTACCTGCTCGACCAGTTCCTGCAAGACAGCACCAACAAACGCACCGACCAGTACGGCGGCTCCATCGAAAACCGTGCACGCCTGATGCTGGAAGTGACCGATGCCGTGCTGTCGGTATGGGAACCGGGCCTGGTAGGTATGCACCTGGCACCGCGCGCCGACAGCCATGACATGGGCGACTCCGACCGCTCGGCCACCTTCGGTTACGTCGCGCGTGAACTGGGCAAACGCGGTATCGCCTTTATCTTCACCCGGGAAAAACTTGGCGACGACAGCATCAGCGCCGAACTGAAAGCCGCCTTTGGCGGTGCGTTTATCGCCAACGAACGCTTTACCAAGGAAAGCGCCAACGCCTTGCTGGCCAGCGGCGGTGCCGACGCGATTGCCTTTGGTATTCCGTTTATTGCCAACCCGGACCTGCCAGCACGCCTGGAACAGGATGCCCCGTGGAACGAACCGCACCCGGAAACCTTCTACGGCAGCGGGCCGGTGGGTTATATCGACTACCCACGGCTGTAACCTTTGATGCGGTAAAAAACGCCCGGCCCAGTGCCGGGCGTTTTTGTTTGGGCAAGATCAAGGGCCCCTCTCCCCTAGCCCCTCTCCCGCAAGCGGGAGAGGGGAACATATCGAAGTTCGCCGCTCCAACTCGGTCAGCCCCCTCTCCCGCGCGGGCGGCGGCCAGTGAGAGGGCTGGGGAGAGGGCAGCCTTTTACTCCGGCCAGCCTGCTAGAATGCCGCCCCTACCCCGCACACCACCGCTGGAGCCGCTTCATGACCGCCGTTTCGTCCACGCTTTCGCCCACGTTGCAACTGGCTTGCGACCTGATCCGCCGCCCTTCGGTGACACCGGTGGACGCCGATTGCCAGGCGGTGATGATCGAGCGCCTGCGCGCCCTGGGCTTTGCCATCGAGCCGATGCGTATCGAGGATGTGGATAACTTCTGGGCCACCCACGGCGGCGAAGGCCCGGTGCTGTGCTTTGCCGGCCATACCGACGTGGTGCCCACCGGCCCGGTGCAGGCCTGGCAACATGCGCCGTTCGACGCCAAGGTCGACGAAGACGGCATGCTCTGCGGCCGTGGCGCCGCCGATATGAAAGGCAGCCTGGCGTCGATGATTATCGCCGTGGAGCGTTTTGTCGCCGACCACCCCAACCATAAAGGCCGTATCGCCTTTCTGATCACCAGCGACGAAGAAGGCCCGGCGCACCATGGCACCAAGGCTGTGGTCGAGCGTCTGGCGGCGCGCAAGGAACGCCTGGACTGGTGCATCGTCGGCGAACCGTCGAGCACCAGCCTGGTGGGCGATGTGGTGAAAAACGGTCGCCGCGGCTCCCTCGGCGCCAAGCTGACGGTGCGCGGCGTGCAGGGCCATGTGGCTTATCCACACCTGGCCAAGAACCCGATCCACCTGGCGGCCCCGGCACTCAGCGAACTGGCCGCCGAGCACTGGGACGATGGCAATGCCTTCTTCCCGCCGACCAGCTTCCAGATTTCCAACCTCAACTCCGGCACCGGCGCCACCAATGTGATTCCGGGCGACCTGGTGGCGGTCTTCAACTTCCGCTTCTCCACCGAATCCACCGTGGAAGGCTTGCAGCAGCGGGTGGCGGCCATCCTCGATAAACATGGCCTGGACTGGCATGTGGACTGGGCCCTGTCCGGCCTGCCATTTCTCACCGAACCGGGCGCCTTGCTCGACGCGGTGGCCGCCGGCATCAAGTCGGTTACCGGCCGCGACACCACGCCATCCACCAGCGGCGGCACTTCCGATGGGCGCTTTATTGCCACCCTCGGCACCCAGGTGGTCGAGCTCGGGCCGGTGAACGCCACCATTCACCAGGTCAACGAGCGGGTGCTGGCCAGCGATCTCGATACCCTCACCGAGATCTACTACCAAACCCTCGTCAACCTGCTCGCCTGATGCTCGCCTGCCCTATTTGCAGCGCTGAGCTGCACGCGGTCGACAACGGTGTGGCCTGCCCGGCCAACCACCGTTTCGACCGCGCGCGCCAGGGCTACCTGAACCTGCTGCCAGTGCAGCATAAAAACAGCCGCGACCCGGGCGACAACCAGGCCATGGTCGAAGCGCGCCGGCGCTTTCTGGAAGGCGGTCACTACGCCCCGGTGGCCAAGCGCCTGGCCGAACTGCTGGCCGAACGGGCGCCCGCGCAGTGGCTGGATATCGGCTGCGGCGAAGGCTATTACACCGCGCAGGTGGCCGATGCCCTGCCCGCTGCCACCGGCTACGCCCTGGATATTTCCCGCGAGGCAGTCAAGCGCGCTTGCAAGCGCAAGCCGCAGCTGACCTGGCTGGTGGCAAGCATGGCGCGTATTCCGCTGACAGATGCCAGTTGCCAGGCGCTGGTCAGCGTCTTCAGCCCGTTGGACTGGGCCGAAGCCAAGCGCGTGCTCGCCCCCGGCGGCGGCCTGCTGCGTATTGGCCCGACCCGCGAGCACCTGATGGAACTGCGGGAAAAACTCTACGACCAGGTGCGCGACTACAGCGACGACAAACACCTGGCCCTGGTGCCGGAAGGCATGCGCCACGCCCATAGCGAAGAACTGCGCTTTACCCTCAAGGTCGACAGCGAGCAGGCCCGTGCCGACTTGCTGGCCATGACGCCCCACGGCTGGCGCGCCAGTGCCGAACGCCGTGAAGCCGTTATCGGCGCCCCTTTAGAGGTGACCGTTTCCATGCGCTACGATTGGTTTGAATTGGATAGCCACGCGTAAGCGGCTATATCCCGAACAACGAGAGAACCCTGATGCGCCAACCCGATATCGAAATCTATGTAAAAGATGCCGACCACAACGCCATCACCGACTGGTTAAGCGCCGCCCTGGGCCCCTGCTCGACCTGGCGTCAGCAGGGGCAAACCTTTAAATGCAATATCGCCAGCAGCGAAGGGCCGATCCCGGTGACCTGGCTGCCCAAGGCAGTCGGCAAGTGGAACAGCCTGTTTCTGGAAAGCGATATCACCCCGTGGGACGACGACCTGGCCTGCGCCCGCGCAGCGTTCGCGGCACTCAACGTGGAAGTACGCTGTGCGCCGGGTGGCTGGAGTGAGGAAGAAGCGGAAGAACAGGCCGATCGCTGGATTCGTATCAGCACGGATGGCGAAGAAGAAATCACCTGGCACACCAGCTGACAC
>JBCECW010000207.1:0-1906 GCA_039207785.1 Pseudomonas sp.
CCTCACCCCCAGCCCCTCTCCACCTGGCCGGCCGCCTTAACGGGAGAGGGGGGCCAAACAAACTCAACGGCTCTTCACCCCTCGCCGCAAGTGGGAGAGGGGCCGGGGGTGAGGGCAGGCGTTAACGCGGTCCACCCCCTCTGCCCGCTTGCGGGAGAGGGCTGGGGTGAGGGTTTTGCTCTTCCGTCCAGCCAATTGATGGACCTTTTCCAACCTCGCCAGGGTCAACCCTGTAACGCGAGAGGGCGTGCCGTGGTGTCGGTTTGCCATGTGCGCGCCCGGTTTTGCGCCGGTTGGCGCGGCTGTTGGGAGCAAGGTTTTATGCTGATTTCTCTGCAAGCGCTGCGCGCGCTAGCGGCTTGGCTGGTGGTTGGACACCACATCATGCAAGTGTTTTTCGACTTCAAGGCAGACAGCCCACTGGGCCAATTTTTTATCGACAAGGGCGCCGTTGGCGTCGACATTTTTTTTGTGATCAGCGGCTTTGTGATCTACCTGTCCACCCAGGGCAAGGACATTGCCGCCGGGCGTTTTCTGCTTAACCGCGTGCTGCGTATCGTGCCGGCGTATTGGCTGTTTTCGCTGCTGGCAGCCCTGCTGATTGTGTACGCCAAGCCGATGATGCCGGGGCAGAGTTTCGATCTGCAGCACTTTGTCCTGTCACTGCTGTTTATCCCGGCCAATAACCCCGCCGGCTATGGCCTGTATCCAACCCTGGCGGTGGGCTGGACGCTGAATTACGAGATGTTTTTCTACCTGCTGTTTGCCCTGGGTTTTAGCGTGCCGGAGCGCTATCGCCTGTGGCTGATTGCAGGCGCGTTGTTCCTGGTGGGCACGGTGGCCACTCGCGAGGATTGGGTCAGCGACTTCTACCGCAATAGCATCGTCTATGAATTTCTCTTCGGTATCGTGCTGGGCATGGCCTATCAGCGCGGCTGGATTCAGCCCGGGCGCTGGCTGCCGGTGGCGGTCATCGCGGCTTCATTGCTGGCGATCTATCACCTGGATACCGCCATGCGCGTGCTGCATTGGGGCGTGCCGAGCGCGTTGATCGTGGCCAGCTGTATTTCCCTGGAAGGCTATTTCCGCGGCAACAAGGTGCTCAAGTCCCTCGGCGACTGCTCGTATTCGGTGTATTTGCTGCACGTGCTGGTGCTGTCGCTGGGCTGGTACCTGACCCAACGCTACGACTTGAATATTTATTGGATGATTGGCGCGTGCATTCCAGCTATCGTGCTCGCCTCCTGGGGCAGCTACGAGCTGATCGAGAAGCGATTTTTCCAGCAAGCCAAGGCCTGGCTGGATACCCCGAATGCCGTTACCAACAGATCGGCTATTCCTGACTGATTTACTAGGGCTTTATTCAATGGCCCCATGGGCGTAAACTGCGCCCATGTTTGCGAGGAGTTGCCATGAGCGCCATCACCATTACCGAAGCTGCCCACGATTATCTAGCCGACCTGCTGAGCAAGCAGAGCACCCCCGGCATCGGCATTCGCATCTTTATTACCCAGCCGGGTACCCAATACGCCGAAACCTGTATTGCCTACTGCAAACCAGGCGAAGAAAAACCTGAAGACCACGCCGTAGGCCTGAAAAGCTTTACCGCCTATATCGACGCCTTCAGCGAAGCCTTCCTGGAAGACGCGGTAGTCGATTACGCCACCGACCGCATGGGCGGCCAGCTGACCATCAAGGCGCCAAACGCCAAGGTACCGATGGTTAACGAAGACAGCCCGATCAACGAGCGCATCAGCTACTACCTGCAAACCGAGATCAACCCGGGGCTGGCCAGCCACGGTGGCGAAGTCAGCCTGATCGACGTGGTGGACGATGGCATCGCCGTGTTGAAGTTCGGCGGTGGTTGCCAGGGCTGCGGCCAGGTCGACCTGACCCTCAAGGAAGG
>JBCECW010000207.1:1916-5298 GCA_039207785.1 Pseudomonas sp.
TCCCTGAACTCAAAGGCGTACGCGACGTAACCGACCATACCAACAAGGAAAACGCTTACTACTAAGCGGCGGCTGTTGGAAAAAAGGCGACCTTCGGGTCGCCTTTTTTGTTGGCTAGGCAGCGGCTGTGCTGCGACGGGCGGGCAGTAGCATCAACAGCGCGATGGCCACCAATGGCAGCACGCCGATATTGATCGCCGCCCAGCCCAGCCCGGTGATCAGCGCCCCGGAGGCAAACGAGGCGCAGGCTGCTGCCGAACCATTGACCAACTCCATCAAGCCCTGTGCCTGACCGCGTTCGGCAGGCGCATGGCCTTCGGCAAGCAGGGTAGTACCGGCGATCAGCGCCAGGTTCCAGCCCAGGCCGAGCAGAAACGAGCTCAGGAGAAAATGCCCATGACTAAGGCCTGCCAACGCCACCACGGCGCTGGCCAGCAGAATACTGCCGCCCAGCACGGCCACGCGTCGGCTACCCAGGCGGTCCACCAATGGCCCGGCGACAAAGGCCGGCAAAAACATGCCGAGCATATGCCACTGGATCACCCCGGCACTGGTGGCCACATCGAGGCCGCAAAAGCTCATGGCCAGCGGCGTGGCATTCATCACCAGAATCATCAGGCCATGGCCAATCGCCGTGGTGGCGATTGCCGCCCGCACCAGCGGTCGCGCCAGCAATTCGCGCATAGCCTGAAGGCCAGCCTTGCCCGGCGCTGGCGCGGCACCCTCACGCAGTTGGCTAACCAGTAGCAGGCCTAGAGCGGCCAAGGCCGCGATCATCAGGTACGCGCCTACATACGTTGTGCTAAGTGCGTTGCGCGACCACAGTGCCAACGTCGGCGCCAGTAACGCCGCCAGTACACCGCCGCCAACCACATAAGCCGTAGCGCGGCCTTTTTGCGCTTCCGTCACCGCTTCCAGCGCGGCAAAGCGGTAATACATCGCCGAGGCCTGGTAGGCGCCGATGGGCAGCGCGCCCAGGCAGAACAACGTGAAATCGCCCAGGCCCACGCCCAAGGCGCAGACCAGACCACCGACAACCCCACCGCCAGCGCCAAGCATCAGCCCCGGCCGCCGGCCATGGCGTTGCATAAACAGCGACAGCGGCTGCACCGCCAATAGATTGCCGAGTACCAGCAAGGCCAGTGGCAGGGTGGCCAGCACATTGCTCGGCGCCAGTTGCAGGCCGACCAGTGAAGTAAGGGTGATACCAATCAACGAGCAGGACCAATACAGGGCCTGACCACCAAACAGCAGGCGAACGGAAGCATTGCGCAGCAACAACATAGGTGGCGCCTCAAATAAAGGAGTTAGCAATTACACGGGTTTAGCTGGCGTTGGCGCAGCCAGCGGGCTTGAGCACGCGCTCGGTGGAGGCTGGGTTATTCACCAGCTTGGCCGCCGGCCGGCGTGGCCGTTGCAGCAGCTCGCCGCCGCAGTTGGGGCAGCCACTTTCAGCCAGATGGGTTTCGGCACAGTCCACGCAGAAGGTGCATTCGAAGGTGCAGATACGCGCATCGACCGAGTCTGGCGGCAGGTCGCGGTCGCAGCATTCACAGTTGGGGCGTAGTTCGAGCATGGCGAGGTTCCTTGTGGGCGACGGGGCTTAGCAAAAGCGCTGGGCATATTCCTGCGGGCTGACCGCCAGGTGTTTATGAAAGGTGCGGCGCAGGTTTTCCGGGTGACCAAAGCCGGTAAGGCGTGCCACGGTGCTGATCGAGGCCTGGGCGTCTTGTAGCAAGGTGCGCGCGGCCTCCAGGCGCAGGCGTTCGACATAGCGGCCCGGTCCCATACCCAGCTCCTGGCTAAATACCCGTGACAGCGTGCGTGGCGTCAGCTTGGCCTGATGGGCCAGGGCCTCCAGCGACAGGTCGGCGCCGAGGTTGGCCGGTAGCCAGTCGAGCAGGGCGGCCAGGCGCGGCACGCGGCTGGGTTCGGGGGTCAGCAGGGCGCTGAACTGGGTTTGCCCGCCGGGGCGGCGCAAAAACATCACCAGGCGCCGCGCCACGGCCAGGGCAATGGCGCGGCCCAGGTCGGCTTCCACCAAGGCCAGGGCCAGGTCGATGCCGGCGGTAACCCCGGCGGAGGTAAACACATGGTTGTCGCCATCGATATTGCGCGGGTCAAAGGTATGCAGCCGATCGCTTTCTAGCAGCACCGTGGGAAAACGGCAGCGTAGTTCATCGACGTCGGCCCAGTGGGTGGTGGCCTGGCGCCCATCGAGCACGCCGGCCGCCGCCAGGATCAGGGCACCGGAGCAGATCGAGCCCAGGCGCCGTACCTGCGGTTCGGCGCTGCGCAGCCAGGCCAGTAAAGCGCCGTCTGCCATCTGCTCATCCACGCCCAGGCCACCGGGCACCAGCAGGGTATCCAGCTGGCCGAGGTCCAGGTCGCACCAGCGGCGGTCCACGCACAGGCGCATACCGGCTGAGGTCGGCACCGGGTCGAGTTCGGCGCCTATCAGCATCAGTTCATAGGCGGGCGGTAGGCCCTGGCGACCACGTTCCACGTTGGCTGAGGCGAACACCTGCATGGGCCCGGTCACGTCCAGGCTCATGACTTGGGGAAAGATCAGGCAGGCGATGCGACGCAGCGATTCGGTAGGCAGAGGCTTGGCCATGGGGCAGCACCTTGGGAAAGTGCAGCCATTCTGTCGCGCGACGGCCTTGGCAACAATGACAATAAGCCCACAGATCTTGCCAAGCTGCCCAAGCCGCTATGGAGCGAACAATCCGGTTCGACGCGGTGTCGTAGGGTGTGAACGAGGCGGTTGCGCTTAGACGTGGTGGGTCAGGTATCCCCATTTAGCTGTTCGAGAAAGCGCATCAGCGTCACTTCTTCAGCGCGCAAGCCCTTTCGGCGGCGGGGTTTGCCCAGGCTGGCCAGTTCGCCGGCAATAAAATGGTCGAGCACCGCCGGGTGTACATAGCATTTGCGGCAGATGGCCGGGGTGTTGCCCAGCTGGCTGGCGACCGCTTTGATCACCTCGTTGATCAGGCGTTTTTGCTCGGTGGCCGAGCGTTCTTCGTGGGGCAACTGGCGTAGTTGGTCCAACGCCAGGGCGGTGCCGGCCCAGGTGCGGTAGTCCTTGGCGGTAAAGTCGCTGCTGCTCTGGGCTTGTAGGTATTGGTTGATATCGGATGAGCTCACCACACGGCGCTGCTGATCGTCGTCCAGGTACTGGAACAGGTGCTGCCCCGGCAGCTCCATGCAGCGGCGGATAATGCGCGCCAGCCGTGGGTGCTGCAGGCTGACCTGGTGCTCGATGCCGCTTTTGCCGCGAAAGTGAAAGCGGATACCGGCACCTTTTACGTCCACATGGCGGTTGCGCAGGGTGGTCAGGCCAAAGGATTTATTGTCCCGGGCATACTGGCTATTGCCGACG
>JBCECW010000207.1:5308-6838 GCA_039207785.1 Pseudomonas sp.
GGGTGGAGTCCAGCAGGGCCACTACGGTGGCGACCACCTTGTCATGGCCCAGGCCAGGCAGCTGCAAGTGTTCTTCCATCCGTGTGCGCAGCTTGGGCAGGGCGCGGCCAAATTCCAGCAGTCGCTCGTATTTATCGGCATCACGGATTTCCCGCCAGCGCGGGTGATAGCGGTATTGCTTGCGCCCACGGGCGTCGCGCCCGGTGGCTTGCAGATGGCCCTTGGGGTCGGGGCAGATCCAGACATCCTGATAGGCCGGCGGGATGGCCAGTTTGTTGATGCGCTGGATTTCGTCCTCGTCGCGGATACGTTCGCCGTCGAGATCGAAGTAAGCGAATTTGCCGCGCAGTTTACGGCGGCGAAAACCAGGGCCGCTGTCGTCGACGTAATGCAGGTCCGGGGGCAGGGCGGGACAGAGCAGGGTGCCGGTGTCGCAGCCCTCGTCATCGGGTAGCGGGCGCTGCCCTTTGGCCAGCGGTAAAACGTCTGGTTTGAGCGCACTGGTCATGACGGGTCGTGCCTCTGGGTGCTGATGGCTTCGCTCCACTCCTTGCGCTGGCAATGGCTGCATTCACCGCCGCCGCCAGCGGGCAAGGAGCAGGTCTGGCCGCAACAGGTGCAGGCATACAGCCCGGCGCTGGGCACGTGGTGGTATTGCTGACGCAGCGGGCTGGGCAATACCGACAGGCCGGGGCGAACCTGTTCCTTCTCCTGGAAATACAGGCTGACGTCGCCGTTCATCTCGATGATGCCGATACGCACCTGGCCCAGGTGCTCCACGCCTTTTTGCCGCAGCTCCATAAAGAACTCATCGGTGGAAATGTTTTTGCCTTCCAGGGTGGGCACGTCGCACACGCCGTCCTGAATGATTACCGCCGGTTTGCCCTCCAGCCAGTCACCGAAACGCGGCAGGCGCTCCATGGCGTAGGTGGTGATGCGGTACATCAGCAGCAGGGTGGCAAACACCACCGCCACTGGCAGCAAGGGCACGTCGTCGTAGAAGGTGACATCGCCGGCAGCCGAACCCAGGGTGAGGATCACCACCAGCTCGAACAGGGAGAGTTGGCGCACGCCACGGCGCCCGGAAATCTTTAGAAAGCTGAACACCACCAGGTAGGCAAACAGCGTGCGCACCGTCACTTCAAACAGGAAGGGCACGGGCAATTTGTCGATCAGCATCCGCTGCCAATCGAAGGCGGTCATGAACGGTTGCTCGCGGGTAAAAACATGGGCGCGTCCTGCTCTTCAGGTGTTGAAGGTAGACGGCAGGGGGAGGGGTTAGGTTCGCTGTTTTTCTTGGCGGCTAAAACGACTGCGGGCAGCTCGAAGGCTGCCCGCAGGGGTGTTGCTGGTGGTGCCCTTAGGCACTCATCTGCCACGGCTCAAGGTCGTAACCTTGCTGGTTCAATTCGGCCCGCGATTGTTTCAGCAGGCGTTCCAGTTCGGCAGGGTTGGTAAAGGCGCTTGGGGAAACCTGGGTACGACCCAGCAGGCGAGTATTGGTACGGTCGATAACAGAAAAATTGACTT
>JBCECW010000208.1:0-6835 GCA_039207785.1 Pseudomonas sp.
TGGCCAACCAGAACGACCAGGACGAAAACCGCCTGATCGTCAGCTACACCCTGCCGCTGTTGTAAGGCAAACGCGATGAAAAAAGCCGGGCCAAGTGCCCGGCTTTTTTATGCCTCTTTTTTACGTGTAGGAGCGGCGTAGGCGCATAAAAAAGCCCGGCCTATAGGCCGGGCTTCGGATGCTGCTTAAACGCGCTTACTGGCCGTTGTACACCTGATCAAACACCCCACCATCATTGAAGTGGGTTTTCTGGATCTCTGGCCATTCGCCAAAGGTTTTCACCACTGGCAGGAAGTCCACTTTCGGGAATCGGTCGGAGAACTCGGCAAGGATCTTGGCGTTGCGTGGGCGCAGGTAGTTGTTGGCGGCAATGCGCTGGCCATCGTCGGACCACAGGTACTTCAGGTACGCCTCGGCTTCCTTGCGGGTGCCTTTCTTGTCGACCACTTTATCGACCACGGCTACCGGCGGTTCGGCTTCGGCGGACACGCTTGGGTACACCACTTCGAAGCTGCCACGGCCGAATTCACGGGCGATCATTTCCGCTTCGTTTTCGAAGGTCACCAGCACGTCGCCGATATTGTTCTGCATAAAGGTGGTGGTGGCGGCGCGGCCACCGGTGTCCAGCACCGGCGCTTGCTTGAACAGCTTGCCGACGAATTCGCGGGCGGCCTTTTCGTCGCCGCCTTGCTTGAGCACATAGCCCCAGGCCGACAGGTAGGTGTAGCGGCCGTTGCCGGAGGTTTTTGGGTTCGGCACTACCACTTCCACGCCGCTTTTCAGCAGGTCAGGCCAGTCTTTCAGGCCTTTGGGGTTGCCTTTGCGCACGATAAACACGGTGGCCGAGGTAAACGGCGCGCTGTTGTCGGGCAGGCGGGTGGCCCAGTTTTCCGGGATCAGGTTGCCGTTGTCGTGCAGGGCATTGATGTCGGTGGCCATGTTCATGGTGATCACGTCGGCCTGCAGGCCATCGATCACCGCACGGGCTTGTTTGCTCGAGCCGCCGTGGGACATCTGCAAGGTCAGCTCGGGGTTGCCCTCGGCCTGCCAGTGCTTCTGGAAGGCGGCGTTGTAGTCCTTGTAGAAGTCGCGCATCACGTCGTAGGACACGTTCAGCAGGGTGGCAGCATTCGCGCTGGAAGCCAGGGCCAGGCTGGCAGCGAGCAGGGAGGTAGAGAGCAATCGCTTCATCGAAATTTCCTTAAGTCCTATATCCATGGGCAATGAGGGCAACCGGCGAATCATAAAAGCCCGGAGTTATTCTGATAAAGAATAATTGCTTCGGTGCTTATACCGCCAAGCGGCAGCGCTATTTTGCTCTCATATTCCATAGTCATATAAATAAATTGTTATTTATTCTTTTTAATTTGATCGCTGTCTAAGCATAGTGAGCCCCACGCACTGACATGCACCAGGAGCTGCACCATGAGCCTCAGACTCGGCGATATCGCCCCCGACTTCGAACAAGACTCTAGCCAAGGACGCATTCGTTTTCACGAATGGTTGGGCAATAGCTGGGGTGTGCTGTTTTCGCACCCGGCCGACTTTACCCCGGTGTGCACCACCGAGCTTGGTTTTACCGCCAAATTGAAAGACCAGTTCGCTGAGCGCGGCGTGAAGGTGATTGCCCTGTCGGTGGACCCGGTGGACTCGCACCTGAAATGGATCGATGACATCAACGAAACCCAGAGCACCCTGGTGGGCTTTCCGGTCATTGCCGACGCCGACCGCAAGGTGTCGAGCCTCTATGACCTGATTCACCCCAACGCCAACGACACCCTCACCGTGCGTTCGCTGTTTGTCATCGACCCGAACAAGAAGGTGCGCCTGACCATCACCTACCCGGCCAGCACCGGGCGCAATTTCCACGAAATTCTTCGGGTGATCGACTCGCTGCAACTGACCGAAAACTACAAGGTCGCCACCCCCGCCAACTGGCAGGACGGTGACGAGGTGGTGATCGTGCCGTCGCTGCGTGACGAAGACGAAATCAAGCAGCGCTTCCCCAAAGGCTACCGCGCGGTAAAACCCTACCTGCGCCTGACCCCGCAACCCAATCGCTAAGCCATTGGCTTCAACACATACCTGAGCGCGCTTGAGCCATGGGGCTAGGGCCCCCTGCAACAAGTCGGCAAGGCAAAGGAGTAGGCAATGTTAGTGGTTTCGTTGAGCGGCAGTCCCAGCCAGAGATCCCGCAGTGGAGTCTTGCTGGAGCGCTCGCAGCGTTGGCTGCAACAGCGTGGCGTGGAGCTGGTGAATTACCGCATCCAGGATTTCGACGCCCAGGAGCTGTTGCACGCACGTTTTGATAGCCCGCAGATCCAGACCTTGCAGGCTCACGTGGCAGCAGCCGATGGCTTGTTGATTGCCACGCCGGTGTACAAGGCGTCGTTTTCCGGAGCACTGAAAGTATTGCTGGACCTGCTGCCCGAGCGCGCCCTGGAGCACAAGGTGGTGCTGCCGTTTTCCACCGGTGGCAGCAAGGCGCACATGCTCGCTGTGGACTACGCCCTGCGCCCGGTACTGACCGCGCTCAAGGCGCAGGAAGTGCAGCACGGGGTATTTGCCGACGACAGCCAGATCGCCTACGGCGAAAACGGCGCAGCGGCGCAATTGGCCGCCAGCCTGGAACAACGGCTGGATGAAGCGCTGGAGCAGTTCCATAGCGCCTTGGCCCGCCGGCCAAAACCGCTGGACCCGAATGTATTGAACCAGCGGTTGTTGTCGGCGAATTGGAGCATTTAAGCCACCCCGATTAACTCCCCTCTCCCGCTTGCGGGAGAGGGGCAGGGGGAGAGGGCCAGATCAAAAGCACCCTCTCCCCAGCCCTCTCCCCAAGGGGAGAGGGGGACGAATAACCCGTCGGTTTCAAAAGGAGCCGGCACAAAAACCAGCCTTACTCACCCGCCAACGGGCAAGCAGGCGCCATCACTTGAACAGCAAAGGAGAGCGCCATGCGCCCAGTTACTTTGCGTCGGAGTCTGGTCGCCCTGTTTGTTGCGGCCACCGCTTTCGGCGCCATCAGCCAAACACAAGCCGAGACCCTGCGGATCGGTTATCAGAAGTACGGCACCCTGGTGCTGCTTAAAGCCAAGGGCACCCTGGAAAAACGCCTCGCCGAACAGGGCGTGGATGTGAAATGGACCGAATTCCCCGGCGGCCCGCAATTGCTGGAAGGCCTGAACGTTGGCTCGGTGGACTTTGGTGTGACCGGCGAAACTCCACCGGTATTCGCCCAGGCCGCCGGCG
This sequence comes from Pseudomonas sp., assembly GCA_039207785.1. Taxonomy (GTDB): domain Bacteria; phylum Pseudomonadota; class Gammaproteobacteria; order Pseudomonadales; family Pseudomonadaceae; genus Aquipseudomonas. The sequence goes on from JBCECW010000208.1 coordinate 3,250, forward strand.
CAGACCTGCTGTACGTGGCCTACGAGCCGCCAGCGCCATTGAGCGAGGCGATCCTGGTGCCCAAAGACTCGCCGATCAAATCGGTGAAAGAACTCAAAGGCAAGAAAGTGGTGCTCAACAAGGGCTCCAACGTGCACTACCTGCTGGTGCGCGCCCTGGAAGACGCCGGCCTGAAATACAGCGATATCGACGTGGCCTACCTGGCCCCGGCGGACGCCCGTGCGGCGTTCGAGCGTGGCAGCGTGGACGCCTGGGTGATCTGGGACCCCTTCCAGGCCGCCGCCGAAAACCAGTTGGGTGCGCGCACCCTGCGTGACGGCCAGGGCCTGGTGGATAACCACCAGTTCTACCTCTCCACCAAACCCTACGCCGAGAAAAACCCGAAAGTCATCGCCACCCTGATCGACGAAGTTCGCGCCGTAGGCGAAGACTCCAAAGCCGATCCGCAAAAGGTCACTGACCAGGTGGCGCCGCTGCTGGGCCTGTCCAAGGACATCACCCTGACTGCGGTGAAACGCCAAGGCTACGGCGCGCATTTCATCACCCCGGACGTGGTGACCGCGCAGCAGAAAATCGCCGACACCTTCTACCAACTCAAATTGATTCCCAAGCCCTTGAGCATCAAGGACGTGATCTGGACTCCGCCGGCCAAAGTCGCCAGCGCCCAGTAATCAACTATCTAGCAGCATCCCCTCGGCGTACGCCGAGGGGCACTAAGGAGACAACTCCCATGAGCTTGAACATTTTCTGGTTTCTTCCCACCCACGGCGACGGTCATTACCTTGGCACCGCTGAGGGCGCTCGCGCGGTCGATCACGGCTACCTGCAACAGATTGCTCAAGCGGCAGACCGCTTGGGTTTTGGTGGCGTGCTGATCCCGACAGGGCGGTCCTGCGAAGACTCCTGGCTGGTGGCGGCATCGTTGATTCCGGTGACCACCAACCTCAAATTTCTCGTCGCCCTGCGCCCCGGCATTATTTCGCCGACCGTGGCGGCGCGTCAGGCCGCGACCCTGGATCGTCTGTCCAATGGCCGCGCGCTGTTCAATCTGGTCACCGGCGGTGACCCGGACGAACTGGCTGGCGATGGCCTGTTTCTTAACCACGAAGAACGCTACGAAGCCTCGGTGGAATTCACCCGTATCTGGCGTCGTGTGCTGGAAGGCGAAACCGTCGATTACGACGGCAAACACCTGCAGGTAAAGGGCGCCAAGCTGCTGTATCCGCCGCTGCAACAACCGCGTCCGCCGCTGTATTTCGGCGGTTCCTCCGGTGCCGCACAAGACCTCGCCGCCGAGCAGGTGGAAATGGTCCTGACCTGGGGCGAACCACCGGCCGCCGTGGCCGAAAAGATTGCCCAGGTCCGTGAAAAAGCTGCCCAGCATGGCCGCACCGTGCGCTTCGGTATTCGCCTGCATGTGATTGTGCGCGAGACCAACGAAGAGGCCTGGGCCGCCGCTGATCGCCTGATCTCCCATGTTGATGACGAGACCATCAAACGTGCCCAGGCTTCGCTGTCGCGCTTTGATTCGGTGGGCCAGCAACGCATGGCCGCCTTGCATGGCGGCAGCAAGGACAACCTCGAAGTCAGCCCCAACCTGTGGGCCGGCGTTGGCCTGGTGCGTGGCGGTGCCGGTACGGCCCTGGTGGGCGATGGTCCGACCGTGGCGGCGCGCATGAAGGAATACGCGGACCTGGGTATCGACACCTTTATTTTCTCCGGCTACCCGCACCTGGAAGAGTCGTACCGCGTGGCCGAGCTGCTGTTCCCGCATATCGATGTGGCCCGTGCGCAGCGCCCCGAAGGCGCCAGCTATGTCAGCCCGTTCGGCGAGATGATCGCCAACGACGTGCTGCCTAAAGCGGCATCGGGTAGGAGCGAGCTTGCTCGCGAATCGGTGGAACAACAAAGCTTCGCGAGCAAGCTCGCTCCTACGGGGGCCTGACATGAAGCCGGTTAATCCCCTTCTTTCCCGCGTCGCACCTTTCGTGCTGCCGCTGGCCCTGCTCGCCATCTGGCAGCTGGCGGTGGTTACCGGCTGGCTGTCGACGCGCATCCTGCCGGCACCCAGCGCCGTGTTCGATGCCGCCGTGGCGCTGATCAGCAGCGGCGATATCTGGCAACACCTGGCCATCAGTGGCTGGCGCGCAGGCATCGGCTTTCTGATTGGCGGCAGCATCGGCCTGACCCTGGGCTTTATCACCGGCCTGTCGAAGTGGGGCGAACGCTTTCTCGACAGCACCGTGCAGATGATCCGCAACGTGCCGCACTTGGCGCTGATTCCGCTGGTGATTCTGTGGTTCGGCATCGACGAGTCGGCGAAGATTTTCCTGGTGGCCCTGGGCACCGTGTTCCCGATCTACCTGAACACCTACCACGGCATCCGTAACGTCGACCCGGCGCTGGTGGAAATGGCGCGCAGCTATGGCCTGTCCGGCTTTGGCCTGTTTCGCCAGGTGATTCTGCCGGGCGCCTTGCCCTCGATTCTGGTGGGCGTGCGCTTTGCCCTGGGCTTTATGTGGCTGACGCTGATCGTGGCGGAAACCATCTCTGCCAGCTCCGGCATCGGCTACCTGGCCATGAACGCCCGTGAGTTTCTGCAGACCGACGTAGTGGTCGTGGCGATTCTGCTCTACGCCCTGCTGGGCAAACTGGCCGACACCACGGCCCGTGCATTGGAACGTGTGTGGTTGCGCTGGCACCCCGCCTATCAAGTGAAAAAAGGCGGTGCCGCATGAATGCCTTCAACCCCAACGGCGTGGCGCCGCAGCATCTCAAAGGCGGTATTCCGCTGGCCGTGCGCGGCCTGCATAAAGCCTTTGGCGAGCGCGAAGTGCTGCATGACATCGAGCTGCTGATTCCGGCTGGGCAATTTGTGGCCGTGGTCGGCCGCAGCGGCTGTGGCAAAAGTACCTTGCTGCGGTTGCTGGCGGGCCTGGATACGCCCACCAGCGGCGCCTTGCTGGCCGGTTCCGCACCGCTGGAAGAAGCCCGCGAAGACACCCGCCTGATGTTCCAGGACTCGCGTCTGTTGCCGTGGAAACGGGTGATCGACAACGTCGGCCTGGGCCTGTCTGGCGACTGGCGTGGCCGTGCCCTGGAAGCCCTGCAGGCAGTGGGCCTGGCCGAGCGTGCCAATGAGTGGCCGGCGGCCTTGTCCGGTGGCCAGAAACAGCGTGTGGCCCTGGCCCGCGCCCTTATTCACCAACCCCGTCTGCTGCTACTGGACGAACCGTTGGGGGCGCTGGATGCCCTGACCCGGATCGAAATGCAGCAACTGATTGAAGGCCTGTGGCAGAAGCATGGTTTTACCGTGCTGCTGGTGACCCACGATGTCAGCGAAGCGGTAGCCATTGCCGACCGCGTGATTCTGATTGAAGAGGGCCGCATCGGCCTGGACCTGCCCGTCAACCTGGCCCGCCCACGGCAACGTGGCTCGGCGCGGCTGGCGGCGCTGGAGGCTGAAGTCCTTAACCGCGTGCTGGAGATTCCCGCCGGCCCGCCGCCACCTGAACCCGTTTCACCCCTGCCTACGCAACTGCGTTGGGCCTTGTAAACACACTCACTCAAGCACCAGGAGCAACAC
>JBCECW010000209.1:0-6817 GCA_039207785.1 Pseudomonas sp.
GAAACCGAAGTCCGAGGACAGCACCTGCACCGCATCGCTGATCTGCCGGCTGCGCACCTCGAGCAAGCGCTCGAACACCCGTACGCCGACCTCAAGCTGCTCGCTGGCCTGCTTTTTCACCGCATCGGCGGTGGCAACTTTTACCGCGACGTACAGGGTGCCGATCACCACCAACAGCAGCAGGATCAGGACGCCGGCAATCCGCGACTGGAAGCTATTGCTTAGTTTCACTCGCAGCCTTCTTGAATGCATCGCCAAAGGCCGATGGTTTCGGCGCAGTGGTTTCGGCCCGCTCTTCGGCGTTTTCCGTGACATTGACGGCGTATTGGTGGGCAGTGCCTGGCTCGGCAACAGTCAGTTCACCCGCTTTCTGCGGCAGCAGGTCGGGCGCTTTCGGGTGCCACAGCGTGACGTTGTACTGGCCAGCGGGAAGCTCCAACTTGACCACACCGCTGGCATCGCTGGTGGCAAACCAGGGATCGTCGGTGACGTAGATATACCCCACCATCCAGTCGTGGATATTGCAGCCCAGCACCACCACGCCGGGTTTGTCGAAGGTGATCGGCTCGGTCGGCGTGCCTTCGTACAGGCGCAGTTCAAAGCGCTTGGCCGGCGAGAAGGAATACACGTGGTGGCGAATATTGTCGCTGTTGGGGAAGGTCACCTTGGTGCTGGTATGCACCGCCAGCACGCTGGGGGCGAACTGTTTCTGCACCTGGTCCATGATCGCGGTCTGTGCCGGCAACTCGGCACCGGCTGGGCCTTGCAGGGTAATGACGGCGCCTTCGATGGGCTTGCCCTGGGCATCGACCAACTTGGCTTGCAACTGGGCAGCGCCAACCGAGCAACTGGTAAACAGCACGCACACGGCCAGGCTGAGAACACTACGGAGGCGACGCGAAACAGGCATATCAACGACCTTGTCGAGTGCAGGCAACCTGCGTTTTAGAGCGCTGAACAGGAATCCGGACCATGCGATTGCCTGCGCTGTGCATGCAGACTAGCGGATTGGCCCGCGATGTTCACCCCAAAAAATGGCACATGGCCATTACTTTATTGCCGCGTATAAAAAGCAGCGGTCTAGGGCAAATATAGTCGGGAAATAACGAAGGCCCAGTGACGGCGCCGAGACAATGGCCGCTATTGCACGCCGCGCAGGCGTTTGGGCGTAAGCCCCAGGTAGCGGCGCATGGCCGTGGTCAGCGCGCTCTGGCTGCTAAAGCCGCACTCTTCGGCAATGCGTACCAGCGGCAGAGTACTTTCGCGCAGCAGGCGCGAGGCACGGTCGAGGCGGATCTTCAGCAGGTATTGATGGGGGGTCAGGCCCAGGCTGTCCTTGAACTGGGCATGGAAGTGGCTGGGGCTCAGGCAGGCCACATGGGCCAGTTCCGCCACGCTGATGCGCCGTGCCAGGTGTTGCTCGATATAGGCGTCCAGGCGTTCTACATTCAGCGGCCCCAGGGCACGCGGCTGGCGCTCGCCAAACAGACGCACATGCAAGGCGCGCAATAGCACGCCGCTTAATGAACGGGCCAGCTGGGTGTCGCTGCCATAGCGCGCCAGCTCGGCACCGGCGTAGCTCAACAGGTTCTGGAAGTCGGCATCCAGGGCCGGATAACGGGGCATATCGAACAGACGGGCGAGCAACTCCAGGTCGTCGCCCGAACTATCCTGTTCATCCAGGTCGATGATCAGCATGCGGTTGTCGCCAACGCCGGCGAACTGATGCTCGGCATCGCCCGGCACCAGCACCGCGCGCATCCGGCACACTTCGCCGCCACGGCCATTGACCTCGAATTCCGCACGGCCGGCCAGCGACAGCACCAACTGGTGGTGATCGTGGGCGTGTTCGTGGGTCTGGTCGTCAAGACGCAGCAGGCGGGCTTCGAGCATGGCAGCGGCGGGGTAAAAAAGAGCGCGCATGGTACGTGAACGACCGGTCATTTCCCAGCCAGGGCCGACGGGCGTGCGCCATTTCCGTGCATGGCCGCGCGGCTACTGGCCCGCAATCATCGGTGAGATTGCCATTGAATTAGTTAGCGACTCGACCCATCTACGTACTCATGTAGAGACCACAGGTGCCGCATGAACGACCACGTTACCGATATCGACGACGAAGACACGCTGATGCCCGAGGGCCTTCACCTGCCCCACTCCCTGGCCCTGCCCGACCAGCGCCCGCCCGAGCGCCTGTATGTGATCCCGATTCACAATCGGCCGTTTTTCCCGGCGCAAGTGTTGCCGGTGATCGTCAATGAAGAACACTGGACCGAAACCCTGGAACTGGTGGGCAAGACCGACCACCACAGCCTGGCGTTGTTTTATGTCGACCAGCCGGTAACCGATCCGCGCCATTTCGACACCGACAGCCTGCCCGAGCACGGCACCCTGGTGAAAATCCACCAGGCCAACCGGGTGGACGGCAAGTTGCAGTTCGTGGCCCAGGGCATGCAGCGGGTAAAGGTGCGCGGCTGGCTGAAACGCCATCGCCCGCCGTACCTGGCCGAGGTGGAGTACCCGCCGAGTGCCGATGACAGCCGCGACGAGGTCAAGGCCTATGCCATGGCCCTGATCAATGCGATCAAGGAGCTGCTGCCGCTGAACCCGCTGTATAGCGAGGAACTGAAAAACTACCTGAATCGCTTCAGCCCCAACCAACCCTCGCCGCTGACCGACTTCGCCGCCGCCCTGACCACCGCGCCGCCGCGTGAGCTGCAGGAAGTGCTGGATACCGTGCCCGTGCTGCAACGCATGGAAAAAGTGCTGCCCCTGCTGCGCAAGGAAGTGGAAGTGGCGCGCCTGCAAAGCGAGCTGTCGGCCGAGGTCAACCGCACCATCGGCGAACACCAGCGCGAGTTTTTCCTCAAGGAGCAGCTCAAGCTGATCCAGCAGGAACTGGGCCTGACCAAGGACGACCGCAGCGCCGACCTCGAACAGTTCGAGCAGCGCCTGGCGGGCAAGACCCTGCCCGAGCAAGCCAGGAAGCGTATTGATGAAGAGCTGAACAAGCTGTCGATCCTGGAGACCGGCTCACCGGAATATGCCGTTACGCGCAATTACCTGGACTGGGCCACGGCCATTCCCTGGGGCGTGCACGGCACCGACAAGCTCGACCTGGTGCATGCCAAGCGGGTGCTGGATGAACAGCATTCGGGGCTCGACGATATCAAGGAGCGGATTCTCGAGTTCCTTGCCGTGGGTGCGTTCAAGGGCGAGATCTCCGGCTCCATCGTGCTGCTGGTGGGCCCGCCGGGGGTGGGCAAGACCAGTATCGGCAAGTCCATCGCCGAAACCCTGGGGCGGCCGTTCTACCGCTTTAGCGTCGGCGGCATGCGCGATGAAGCGGAAATCAAAGGCCATCGTCGCACCTATATTGGTGCCCTGCCCGGCAAGCTGGTGCAGGCGCTGAAAGAGGTGGAGGTGATGAACCCGGTGATCATGCTCGACGAGATCGACAAGCTCGGTGCCAGCCACCAGGGCGACCCGGCCTCGGCGCTGCTGGAAACCCTCGACCCGGAACAGAACGCCGAATTCCTCGACCATTACCTGGACCTGCGCCTGGACCTGTCCAAGGTGCTGTTTGTTTGCACCGCCAATACCCTGGACTCGATCCCGGGGCCATTGCTCGACCGTATGGAAGTAATCCGCCTGGGCGGCTATATCGCCGAGGAAAAATTCGCCATCGCCAAGCGCCACCTGTGGCCCAAGCAGTTGGAGAAAGCCGGCGTGCCCAAGCAGCGCCTGAGCATCAGCGATACCGCGCTCAAAGCCATTATCGAGGGCTATGCCCGCGAAGCCGGCGTGCGCCAGTTGGAGAAACAACTGGGCAAGCTGGTACGTAAAGCGGTGGTCAAGCTGCTGGGCGAGCCCGACAGCAAAGTGAAGATCGGCCCCAAGGACCTGGAAGCCTACCTGGGCATGCCGGTGTTCCGCCGCGAGCAGTTGCTCGAAGGCGTTGGCGTCATCACTGGTCTGGCCTGGACCAGCATGGGTGGCGCTACCTTGCCCATCGAGGCCACGCGGATTCATACCCTTAACCGCGGCTTCAAGCTGACCGGGCAATTGGGTGAGGTAATGAAGGAGTCGGCCGAGATCGCTTACAGCTATGTGAGCTCACACCTGAAGGAATTCCGTGGCGACCCGGGCTTTTTCGACCAGGCCTTTGTCCACCTGCATGTGCCCGAAGGCGCTACCCCCAAGGACGGCCCCAGCGCCGGGGTAACCATGGCCAGCGCCTTGCTCTCGCTGGCGCGCAACCAGGCGCCGAAAAAAGGCGTGGCCATGACCGGCGAGCTGACGCTGACCGGCCATGTGTTGCCCATTGGCGGTGTGCGGGAAAAAGTGATTGCGGCGCGGCGGCAGAAAATCTACGAGCTGATCCTGCCCGAGGCCAATCGCGGCGACTTTACCGAGCTGCCGGAGTACCTCAAGGAAGGCATTACCGCGCACTTTGCCAAGCGCTTCAGTGATGTGGCCAAGGTGTTGTTTTAACGGGAGGCCGCTTGGTGCGCGGAGCGCACCCTACGGTATCGCCTCGTTTACGCCAAAACCGTAGGGTGCGCTCCGCGCACCAAGGACGCTATGCTGGCGGCCACTCGTCGCCCATTGAACAGGAAGGTTCCATGACTGCTGCTCGCCTGCTTCTCCCCCTCGGCATCGCCTTGCTGGCGGCCTGCGCCCAACAACCCGGCAAACAAACTGCCGTGCAGGTGGCCAACTCCAGCGACTGCCCGGCCACCTTGCGCCCCGGCCAGCAACTGATCGTGACCCTGAGCAGCAACCCCACCACCGGCTTTCGCTGGCAGACCAAGGACGCCGCCAGCAATGTGCTGCGCGTGTTGAGCCCGGAGGTGTACAGCAATCCGGAAGACGTCGGCGTGGTCGGCGGCGCCGGTATCTCCACCTGGCGCTTCCAGGCCACCGAGCCCGGCAGCGGCGAGTTGCTGATGGCCTACCACCGGCCGTGGGAGCCGGAAGTGGCGCCGGCTGAATTGTTCGATTGCCCGATTACGGTGAAATAGCCCAACGGCGCGATCGGAGTATGCTGCTGGCGCGTGCCGCCTGGGGTTTGCCTACCGTGCTGGGCATAGTCGCCCGCACAACAACTCCAACAAGGACTGTGTATGCGCTGGTTTATCCTCGCCCTGCTGGGCACCCTGGCCTTTGTCTACGGCCTGTTCGCTGAACTGCCTCTCCTTTGCCTGCTGAGCAAACCGCTGCCGGTACTGGCCCTGCTGGGCTGGCTGCGCGGCGCCGAGCCGGGCACCTACCGGCGCTGGATCGCCATCGGCCTGGTGTTTTCGCTCGCCGGCGACATCCTCCTGCAATGGCCGGCCGACCTGTTTGTATTTGGCCTGGGCGCCTTTCTGCTGGGCCACCTGGCGTATCTGGTGGCCTACTTCAGCGACAGCCGCGCCGTGGCACCGCTGGCCTTGCTGGTGGCGTTGGTCGCTGGCGGCAGCATGTTCGCCACCCTGGCCAGCGCCGGCCTTGGTGGCTTGCTGGTTCCGGTGGCGCTGTATGCCCTGACCATCAGCGCCATGCTCTGGCGTGCCCTGGCTCGCACCCAAGCGCCAGGTATCAGCCGCTTGTCCGCCGGGCTGGCGGCAGGGGGCGCGGCGTTATTTGTGCTGTCGGACAGCCTGATCGGCATCAACCGCTTTGTCAGTCCGTTCGAGGGCGCCCACTACGCCATCATCCTCACCTACTGGCTGGGGCAATGGGGCATTACCGCGTCGGCACTCTACCGCCGCGCAACCGTTGAGTCGCAAGGGGATGGCGGTGTGCCCGTAGCTGGTTAAAATGGCGCCCTTTTTGAGCCAAGCGTAACCACCGTGAGCCAGGAAACCGACCGTCTTTTCTCAGTGCCTCTGCCGACCGTGCCCGACTTCACCTTCAATGAAGCCGTGGTGCGGGTATTTCCGGACATGATCAAACGTTCGGTGCCGGGCTACCCGACCATTGTCGAAAATATCGGCGTACTGGCCGCGCAATTCGCCCAGCCCCATAGCGTGCTCTATGACCTGGGCAGCTCGCTGGGGGCGGTTACCCAGGCGTTGCGCCGGCATGTAAGCGTAGAGGACTGCCGGGTGATTGCGGTGGATAACTCCAGCGCCATGGTCGAGCGCTGCAGCGAATACCTGCATGCCCAAGACTCGATGTTCCAGGAGCTGTTGCCGGTGGAGGTCGTCGACGCCGATATCCTGACCCTGGAGCTGCAACCGGCTTCGCTGGTAGCGCTGAACTTCACCCTGCAGTTCGTTAAGCCCGAACAGCGCCTGGAACTGCTTACCCGTATTCGCCAGGCCCTGCTGCCGGGCGGCGCGTTGATCCTCTCGGAAAAACTGCGCTTTGAGGATGAACAGGAGCACGACCTGCTCACCGACCTGCACGTGGCGTTTAAACGCGCCAATGGCTACAGCGAGCTGGAAATCGCGCAGAAGCGCAACGCCATTGAAAACGTGATGAAACCCGACAGCCTCGAACAACACCGCGAACGCCTGCTGGCCGCTGGGTTCAGCAAGGTGGTGCCGTGGTTCCAGTGCCTGAACTTTGCCTCGCTGATTGCCCTGCCATGATTGATCTGAGCCCCCTGGTCCGCCATGTGGCGGGCACTCCCCTGGCTGCCTGGGCCAACGGCCTGCAAGCGCAACTCGATGCCAAGATGGACAAAGGCCATGGCGACCTGGCCCGCTGGCAAGGCGCGCTGGACGCCCTGCCCGCCTTGCTGCCCACTACTGTCGACCTCACTGACGGCCTGCTGCTCGATTGCGCCTGCGACGAGACCACCCGCACACAGATGCACCAGGCGCTGATG
>JBCECW010000210.1:0-6799 GCA_039207785.1 Pseudomonas sp.
ACATATCGGTGTCATCGGCGGTTTTCAGACCGTCGGAGGCTTCGATCGGGGTATCGTAGGCCAGGGTCGGCGCACGCCGTACCCGGCGCTGGCCAGGGTTGTAACCCCAGGCCTGGCGCGGCTCCTTGACCTGGTCGAGCATCTCTTGCACCAGGGCACCATTACCGGCCAGGCGTGCCGGCGCGGTGGTAAAGGTCATGTAGAAGAACAGCGTGTTATTCAGGTCGCTGTAGCTGCCCTTGGGGTTGTAGAAGCGAAACAGCGCTTCGTCTTGCGAGGTCACCAGCGAGTACTGGCCATTGCGCTGCACGCCGGCTTCCGCAGAACGGCGGGTCAGGTAGGTGCCGCGATAACGCACGATATGGTTCCACACCGCTTCGACACCGCTTTGCGGAATCGGAAACGGGATGCCGCCATAGGCGTCGGCAAAGCCGTTGCCGCCGTCCAGCACCTTGGCGCTGGTAGCGTTATTAAAGGTGTTGTCGTACACCCACTGCGGCGCCGAACCGGTGCGATGGGTGGCGTAGACCGGCATCTGGAACGTGTCGGGGTAGGCATTGAACAGGGCGATCTGCCCGGCCGACAGGTTGGCTTTGTACTGCTCCAGGTTGGCCTTGGTAATGGTGAATTGCGGCTTCTCGCCGGCAAACGGGTCGACATGGTGGGTGCCCGGGACTTTATAGCCGGCCGGGGCCTGGGTCATGCCACCGGTCCAGGCCGGAATGGTGCCGGCGGCATTGCCGGCTTTCTCGGCGCCAAAGGGTGTAAGGGTGGTTTTCAGCGTGGCGGCTTGCTGCGCGGAAACGCCGGCCAGGCTATTGGTGGTGCCCAGCGCCAGAACGATGGCCGCGAGCAACAGGGAGTGTTTGTTCAACATGCACGGTTCTCCAGGATTCTGTCAGGCATCAAAACGAGTACTTGGCGCTTAACGACACGTTGTCACGGTCGCGCATCGAGTTGTTCTGGCCGGCGCCGTAGTACTCGGTGTACTGCAGGCCCACTTCGAAGGCGTTCAGGTAACTGGCATCCACCCCGAGGGTGTACGCCTTGCGGCCCTCGATAAAGTTGCCGGTCCGGTCGGAGTTGCCCTGGAAGTCATCCTGGTACACCACGTAGGGCGATAACTTCACCCCGGCGTAGACATCGTTCCAGCTGCCCGAGAGCAGCAAGGTGTAGCCGTAGCTGTCGCGGCTGATCTGGTCGGAGTCTTTGTTATCGCCGACGTAGGCTTTGTCGGTGGCACTGGCGAACTTGCGCGTGCTGCCGTCGAAAGCGGTGTATTTCAGGCTGCTGCCACGAATATGTTGCGAGGCGATTTCCGCCACGCCCATCACCGAGTCAAAGCTGATCAGCGGGCCGAAGTTATAGATGGTGGAGAGGGAGATATTGTAGGTTTCGGCGCGTTCGTAGTTTTCGAACAGTTGCGAACGGCAGAGTTGTTTACCGGAGACGGCAGCGCATGCTTGATCGCCGGGAGTGGTGCTGTAAGGAAGCTCAGTCAAACCGTTAACGCCCTGCCCCAGCAAGTCCCCCAGCAAGTCGTCAGTGGCGGCAATGCTGATTGGCGCGTTGGGACGATAAGCCACTTCACCCGAGAAAGACGCATCGCCCACGGTGGTGTTGAAGCTAAAACCGTACATGCGAATATCTTCGACATAATCACGGCGAGCTTCGGCATTACTCGCCATATCTAGCGTGGCGATACCTGGTGCTGCCGGCCCAAAGCCTGTCAGAGTCGAAGGATCGACCCCTTCGTAATTGCGCAGATCAATAGCAATCTGCGGCTCTTTGGCGTGGTAGTTGACGAAGTAGAACCCGAACTCGGTGGAGTTCAGCTCCTCGGCGATATAGCGGAACGACACACCGAATTGCCCGCTGTCATCGGCCTCAAGATCCTTGCCGATGTTGGCCACCTTGAACACACCATTGGCAGGGTCGATATAGGCGTTCGGCCCCCGAGGCCCATTGCCCACCAGGCCAAAACCGGCCGCGGTCTGATACGCGCCCAGAATGGCCTGGAGCTGCGGATCAGAAGTGGTGGTGTACGCGGTATTGCCACCCTCGGCAAACAAATCCGTATCGCCAAAATACGTCCCCGCCGGGTCCAGCTGGGTCTCCTTCCATTTCCACTGGTAGAAGGCTTCCATGGACAGATCGTCCGTCAGCCCGACGTTAAAACTAAACGCCTCCATCGGCACCAGCACTTCCTTGAGCTCGGAACCAGGCAGGTGGAACTTGGCGGCGTCCACCGGGTTAACGGTGTTTACCCCACCGCGATAGAACACGCCCTCGCCCCAACTGATTACCTGCTTGCCCACCTTGGCGGCCAGCGGTTTGTCGTAGATATCCCAGTTGCCATACAGATAGGCATCGAGGATCTGCGCCTTGCGCCCGGCGTTATGGCGGGTGTCTTCGGTGAATTCGTTGTCGTTGGGGAAGTTCTGGCTGGGGCGCTCGACACCGTCGGTGGTGGCGTAATAGTCGTTGCGCTTATCCATGATCTGGGTGTCGTAGAACGCGGTGCCGCGTACGAACAGGCCATAGTTCTGGTATTTGGCCGAGAGGTCGGAGGTGGCTTTGTACACCTCGGAAACCAGGCCCGTATCGAAGTTACGGTTGCCGTCGTCGGCGTTGATATCGGTGATATTGCTCTTGTCGCGGCCCTGTACGCGCCACATCGAGCCATAGGAAAGCGTGGTGTCCAACGAGCCGGTTATCTCGTTGTCGGCGAAGCTGAATTCAGCCCCTTGCGCCGTCCCCGCCACCAGCAATGGCAACAACGCCAATGCCGCTCCTGCTTTCCATGGGCGCAGGTTCAACCTGGAAAAGCACACACGTGTGTTCATCGACAACGCTCCTTATCGGCCAAGATTATTGGGCGGCGCGTGGCGGCCACCCTGTTTTTATTCGTCTCTCGGCTGCTGAAGGCGGCTTGCACCTAGCCTGTTGTGGCCTTCAGCAGAAACTCCATCGTCCCCATACAGCAGCACCGCGCTCGGAGGCTTTTATGGTTAATTGGTACGATAGTGCAGGCAAAGTAACAAAGTGTTGCCTTGCTGCCAACCGCTGCATGGAAATTAGCAGGCGCAGGGAAAAGGGGCGGGAAATAGCAGGGTATATTCGCCGGGGCGGCGCTTGGTGCGCGGAGCGCACCCTACGATATCGCGCCGTACACGATCATCTCGTTTATGCCCAAACCGTAACCCACCGATAAAAAAGCCCGAGGCGCTGGTGCGGCTCGGGCTCGGTGTGGCGGCAACGCTTACTGCACGGTGAAGGTTTTCTCGGCCAGCAGGCGGTCACCCTGGAACACCATAAAGCGCCATTCGCCTTTGACCAGCTCGTTGTATTCGGTGAACTCGAAGGCCATTACGTCCTTGGGCGCCGCCGGCACCAGTTTCTGCTCCACCACCAGTTTGTCGTGGCGACCATCTTCGGATTGGATACCGGGGGTCAGGTACAGCAAGGTCAGCGGCACATCGTCGGCCTTTTTGTTGACCAGGGTGTAGCGAATACCGAACTTGGTACCCAGCTTGGCGGGAATCACCTCGGAGGCCTCAATGGCCTGCTTGCTGCGAGTCAGCACGCGTTCGCCGGGCTGCAGTTCCTTGGCCGTGGTTTCGAAAATGCCGAACTCCACCGGGCCGTCCACGCGCACTTCGGCACTGGCCCATTGGCTAACACCACACAGCAGCAATGCCGCCAGCGAACTCATACGGAAGACTTGCATATCGCGCTCCTTGATTTGGGATGGCGCGAGCTTATGACGCCCTAATGACAGACTGATGACAGCCGGAAAACATCAGGACGCCGGCGCTTTCAGGTTGCGCGGCAGCACCTTGAGAAAGTTGTCGCGGGCGACGTTTTGCGCCACATCCTCGGGCAGTGCATCGAGAAATACATCGAAGCCATGCAGCTGCTCGCCAATGCTTTCGAACTTGCCCACCACATCGGAGCCAAGCATAAAGCGCTCGGGAAAACGTTTGACCAGGGCCAGCCACTGGCTGTCGGGCTTGCCATTTTCATCCAGCAGATAGGGATGCAGCACGCTCCACGACAGGTCGATATACAGGTTGGGATAGGCCTCGAGCATGCGTTCCAGGGTCGGCCGCACAAAGTCCAGCTGGGTCTGGTGGCGGTGCAGCTCCATGCTGGTGCCGGCGTGGGCCCAGATAAACCGGGTGTGCGGGTGGTTGCGCAGCGGCTCTTCCACCTCGGCCAGGTACAGCGGGTTTTTCTCGCGCTTGGAGGTGATATTGCTGTGCAGCAGCACCGGCATATCGTGCTCGGCGGCCAGGTGGTAGACGCGTGCCATGGCCTCGTTATTGGCCCGTGGGGTATCGCCGGAGGTGATGGCGGTCAGGTCGTCGTGGCGGGTAAAGACTTCGCCGATGCCCTGCCATAGTCCCGGGTAGAGTTTCAGCAGGCGCTCGATATGGGCGTCGGCGTTTTTGTCCACCGGGTTGAAACCGGAAATAAACGGGTGAAAGCGCTGGCGCTGCTGGTCGTTCAGATCGCCCAGGGCGGCGGCCACATAGAAATCGGTGGCGCTGTACCAGTAGGCATCGGCATCGTCACCGGCGTAGTAACGCGGGCGCTTGGGTTCGTCTTCGTGCCATTTCTTGGCCAGGGGTATACCGGTGATCATCGCGTGGTCGACGCGATTGGCGTCCATCTGCTTGATCAGCTCGGCCATGCCCTCGGTTTCCTGGAAGAAATCCACGTAGTGCAGATGGCCATCGGTGTAGTGGTATTCACGCGCCTGGCTGGTAGCGGCAACGGCCAACCAGGTGCATAGAACGGCAATGGACGTACGGAAAATGGACAATGCTTCGCTCCCTGAAAATGCCAGCCAAGCATAGACCCTACACGACGCTTGCAGGTTCATGTGCCCTTGAGCACGATGCACCATCACCGCCACGTTGCCGAGAAGCCCGATGACCATCACCGTCACCAGCCAGTCCGCCACCAGCTACCGCCACAGCATCCAGATCGCCGACCTGGCGCCACTGGCCACCGATATGCCCACCGAACTCGGCGGCGAAAGCTCGGCGCCCGACCCGCATGACTATTTCGACACCGCACTCGGCGCCTGCAAGGCCCTGACCGTCACCCAATATGCCCGCGCCCGTGGTATGCCGCTGACGGGTATCGAGGTGGCCGTCAGCCGCGACAACAGCAAAGAACGCGAAGGCCATTACACCTTGAATGTCACCCTGACCCTGCAGGGCGAACTCAGCGACGAGCAGCGCGCCAAACTGTTGGCCATTGCCGACAAATGCCCGGTGCACAAGCTGATGACCAGCAGCGAAATCCACGTTGAAACCCAGCTAGGTTAAGCCCCTATGGCCAGCCCGATTCTGCTTCGCCCGCGCCCGGAAGATGTCGAAGGCCAACCCATCCTGCGTCCCCTGCCCTCGGCGCAATGCCGCAGCGTGGGGCCGTTTATTTTCTTCGACCATATCCTCAGCAACCACTACGCGCCGGGCACCGGCATGAACGTGCGCCAGCACCCGCATATCGGTCTGTCGACCTTGAGCTATCTGTTCGAAGGCGCGCTGGTGCACAAGGACAGCCTGGGCTCCGATCAGCGTGTAGCCGCTGGCGATGTCAGCTATATGACTGCCGGCGCCGGCGTAGCCCACGTCGAACGCACTCCGGCCGACCTCTGGCAAAGCGGCTCACAGTTGCATGGCCTGCAACTGTGGCTGGCCCTGCCCAAGCACCTGGAACAAAGCGCCCCCCGCTACAGCCACCATGCGGTGGCCCAATTGCCGGAAAGCGAGGCGTTGGGTGTGCGTATTCGCCTGGTAGCGGGCGCAGGCTTTTGCCTGCAATCGCCAGTGCCGGTACCCACCCCTACCCTGTTGGCCGATATCCATATGAGCACCGGCTCCGCGCAGTTTATTGCGGCCGAACATGAGCAGCGGGCGCTGTATCTGGTCAGTGGCGAGGCGCGCCTGGAAGACCAGGAACTGGCGGTGCAGAGCATGCTGGTATTGCCGGCTGGGGAAACCTACACCCTGTTCGCCGAGAGCGATTGCCAGGTGATCATGGTTGGCGGCGAGCCGTTGGACGGGCCGCGGCGGATGAACTGGAATTTTGTCGCCAGCGACATGGGCCTGATCGACAAGGCCAGGGAGAAATGGGCGGCGCGGGATTGGCCGACGGTGGCCGGGGAAACCGAGCGGATTGAATTACCGCGTTAAGCTCCCCTCGCCCGCTTGCGGGAGAGGGGCCGGGGGAGAGGGTTGCGGCAAGCGCCGATGTCCGCTCGGAAACCGCCCCCCTCTCCCTAACCCTCTCCCCCAAGGGGGCGAGGGGATTGGAGCGTGTGTGCTGGCCGGTTACAGCACTTCTTTCAGCAGATGCGCCATGGTGTTGAACGCCCGCTCAGCCACCACCGGGTTGTATTTCATCATCGGCATATTGTCGGCAGCAGGGTCGGTGAACGAGTGCACGGCGCCGCCGTAGCTCACCAGTTGCCAGTCCACACCGGCTGCATCCATCTCGGCTTCAAAGGCTGGCAGTTGTTCCTTGGGCACCAACGGGTCGGCCGCACCGTGCAGTACCAGCACCTTGCCCTGGATGTTATTGGCATCGGCGTTGTTGGGGGTGTCCAGGGTGCCGTGGAACGATACGGCGGCTTTTACCGGCGCACCATCGCGGGCCAGCTCCTCCAGCTGCAACCAGGAGGTCGCGCAGAGCTGTTCACCGAGGGCAGCAGATACAGGCCGTAACCGGTAGGGAGCCCGCCATCTTCGCGCTCACGGACGACCGCCACCGGGATATGCGCCTC
>JBCECW010000211.1:0-298 GCA_039207785.1 Pseudomonas sp.
ATCGACGATCAGCTTCAGTGACTGCTGCAGGTCGTTGAGCTGCAGTTTGCTCAGCAACACACAGACCTGGAAGGCCGGCAGCGTCGGGTTGGTCAGGTCACGGTCGGCGGTCCAGGCGGTAACCAGCTGCGGGGCGTGCACGGCGTTGTGTTGGCCGAGGAAATCCATATGCATGGCATAGCCGATGGCCGCCGATTTTGCCGCCAGGTTCAGGCCGCTTTTCAGCTGTGGCGCTGGCTGCGGCTTGTCGTTGCCGGCGTTGTGCACCAGGTCGGCGAACACCGAACCGATCTCGTTG
>JBCECW010000211.1:308-1664 GCA_039207785.1 Pseudomonas sp.
CGCCGCCCGCCACCGACACATAGAGGTCGCCGATCTTCGGGTTGGCGTCGGCGGTGAGGCTGCGGTACTGCTGCTCGGCAAAGGCATGGTTGTTCTTGCCGGCGTCGGTGCGCAGGTGCAGGGCGTAGATCTTGATGTTCTTGCGCAGGGCCGCTTCGCGTACCTGGGCTTCGTTCATCTGCGTGCGGCTGTAAGGGTCGTTCTTGCGCAGGGCACCGGCGTCGGTGACCAGCAGGATGATGCGCCCGGCATAGGGCGACCAGTCCATCTTGTCCACCGCGTCCATCACCCCGGCAAAGGCATCCTCGTTGAACGAGTGGCTCGACACCGTGGTGGCCTTGACCTCGCTGGCCAACTGCATAAAGCGTTGCGGGTCGTTGTCGCGCTTGAGCGGCACCAGGGTCTTGCTGACGTATTGCAGGCCTGGGGTCTTGTCGGTGTTGTTGCGAAACCCCACCATGCCAAAGCTGACCTTGTCCAGCTCGCCACGGCTTTCGATCTGCTGCTGCAGGCCTTGCACCACCTGACCGACGCGGTCGATATACGGCTGCATCGACACCGAGGTATCCACCACCAGCACGATACCGGTGCGGAACGCATCAGGCTGGCCGACCGGCTGGCCATCGCCTTTGACCTGCGGCGCATTGCCGGGGTCGATGGACGCCACATTGAGCAACTGCACCGGCTGGCCGTCGGCATCGAAGCTCTCGCGCGATTCGAAGATCGGCAGCAGGTAGAACTGCTCCTGGGAAACGGCACTGTTCTGCGGCTCGATGGCCACCACCTGCGGCGCCGAACCGTCGTCGCGTTGTGCCAGGGTCAGTTCGTTGCGCGCCTTGGTCACGTCCTGCAGCAGGCGTTCGACCTCCTGCGGCTGCTTGAGGAACATTACCGGCGCACGGCCGGAGCGTTCGGTGAATTTCAGCACCAGGCTCTGTTTCCAGTCGCTGACCTGGGTGGCCGGCAACCAGCCTTCGCTACGGCCATCGCTGGCGGCACCGACTTTCAGCCAATCGGCACCGCCCACCTGTTTGCGCGCGTACACATAGAGCACGGAAAACGCTGGCAATGACGCGCTGCCCGGCGCCGCGCCGGCGTCGGCGGCCAACTGCGCACCGGGCTTGCTGAGCACGCGCTGGAACAGGGTTTTCTTGCCGGCCATCAACAGCGGACGGTCGCCGCCATCGGCGTCGGCGGCGGGGGTGACACTGGCGGTGCTGGTGGTTTGCGTCGTCGGTGGGGTCGGTTTTACCTCCGGCGGCGTGGTCTGGGTGACGGCCGGGGTTTTGTCCGGCTTGGGCGGCACACCGAAATACCAGTAAGCGCCGCCGCCCAAGGCCAACACCAGCACCAGGC
>JBCECW010000211.1:1674-6794 GCA_039207785.1 Pseudomonas sp.
GGCCGGCACCCGCCATCAATGGCAGGGCGCCGCTGGAGCGTTTGTGCGCGTTGTTTTCCAGCGCTGGCGGTGGTGGCGGTGGCGGAGCCTGGTAGGGCGGTTGGGTGCTGTGCTGTGTCGCGGGCTCCGTCGGCGCCGAGGTCGGCAGCTCGATGGACACCGGCGTCAGGCCGCCCAGGTCTGGCGTAGCACTCAACACCGTGGCCGGGTCGTTGGCGCGGGCGCTCGGCGGAATCACCAGCGGGCGAATCTGCGTGGCTTCCACCGCGTTCGGCGCCAGGTGGTCCAGTGCCGTGATAAAGGCGCTGGCCGTGGGGAAGCGCTCGTTGGGGTCCTTGGCCAGCAACTGGCGCAGGATGTCCTGGTAGCGGCCATGGCCAATCGGCAATTCCGGCAACGGTTCGGTCAGGTGCGCCAGGGCCGTGGACAGCGAATCGGTGCCGATATAGGGCAGCTTGCCGGTAAGGATTTCATAGAGCACCACGCCCAGGGCGTAGAGGTCGGCACGGCCATCGATCTTCAGCCCGCGTGCCTGTTCCGGGCTCATATAGCTCGGTGTGCCAATGGCAAAACCGACCTGGGTGAACTGGGTGTTTTCTTCAATCGACTTGGCGATGCCAAAGTCCGACAGCACTGCCGTGCCATCGGCGCGAAACAGGATGTTGGCCGGTTTGACATCGCGGTGCACCATGCCCTGGGAGTGGGCGTAGCCCAGCGCCGAGGCCACCTGGCGCAGGATGGCCAGGCCCTGTTCCGGGCTCAGGCCGTTCTGGATGCGCTCCTTGAGGGTGCCATTGGCCAGGTACTCCATGGCCATGTAGTACCAGGGGCCGGCGTTGCCAATGTCGTAGATGGTCACCGTATTGGGGTGCGACAGCCGCGCCAGCATGCGCCCTTCACGCAGGAAGCGTTCGCAGAAGCTTTCGTCGGCAGCCAGGGCCGAAGCCATCACCTTGAGCGCCACCTTGCGGTGCAGGGAGCGCTGGGTGGCCAGATACACCGTGGCCATGGCGCCTTCGCCCAGCTCACCTTCTATGTCGTACCCCGGAATTTCCATTTACACCTATCTCTTGTCTGACTGCCTGCAAGCGATTTGTAAAACCTGGCCAGGTTTCGGGGCACTAAAGCGCCCGCACCACCATGGCCGTGATGTTATCCGGCGCCCCCCGGGTCAACCCCAGGTGCACCAGGCTACGCACAATGGCGTAGGGGTCGCAGTGGCAGAGCACATCCGCCAACTCGCTTTCTTCAGCCACCTTGGTCAGGCCGTCACTGCAGAGCAAAAAACTGTCGCCGGGCATCACCTGCAGCGACACCGATTGCAAGTCCAGGCTCTCGAATACGCCCACCGCGCGGGTGACGACATTGGCCCGTGGATGCACCTTGGCTTCGTCTTCATTGATCACGCCGTTATCCAGCAGCTCCTGCACGTAGCTGTGGTCGTGGGAAATCATTTCCAGACGGCCACCGCGCAGGCGATAGAGACGGCTGTCGCCGGCCCACAGGCACACGGCCTGGCTACCGCGTGCGGCCAATAGCACCACGGTGGCGCCCATCATGCTCACCCCGCGTTGCAGGGCTTCGTGTTGCACGCCTTCATTTACCTGGGCCAGGGCGTTGCGCAGGGCCGAGATAAACGGCGGCAAGGACTCTACTGGCGGTATCCGCCGCAAGGTATCGACGATCAGGCTGCTGACATAGTCGCCAGCGGCGTGCCCACCCATGCCATCGGCGACCACCCACAAGCCATTCGCCGTCGCTTCCAGGCAGGCGTCTTCATTCACTTGGCGCACCATGCCGACATGGCTGTAGCTCGCCGCTTTGTAACTTTTTACCGTGGCCGGAAGCATGGGGCTGCTCCTTATCCTTGCCAGTTCGGTTGGGCTAGCCCAGGGCTGTTGTCACCGACCAATAGCCGCCCGAAGGCATGGCTGGCCGGCAGGCCGGCGCAGCGCAGGATGCCGGCGCCAATCGCCGCCGAGCCCTTGCCCCACCAGAAGCTCGCGCCTTCGGTGGCCAGTTGCGCCAGCAAGGCCATACGCGCACTTGGGGTGGCTGCCGTGCTGGCCTGCAAACCGCCGCCCAGGGTGGTCAGCGCGCTGCGCGGCCAGTGGGGCGGAGTGGCCAGCTGTTGCACGGCCTGCTCAAAGGCTTCGACATCCGCTTCCGGCTCCAGGGTCGACAGCAGCAAGGCTTCGCTGCGCTCGAACCAGCCTTCCTCACCACCCAGCACGCCGGCCAGGTCGACATCGGCCGGCAGCAACTGGGCAATGGTCAGGGGAAAATAGCGGCCAACGCGGTCGATGCTCGGCATCACCACGCCAATCACTGCGTCCTGCCCGAGCAAACCGGGGGCAATTGCATAGCGCCACAGCGGGCTGACCAGGTACGCATCCAGCCAGCCGGCGCCAAGCTCGGCCTGGCTGGCGGCCATGCCGGCGGCCAGCCAGGCGTCCCAGGGCTCGATAAAGCTTTGCGGCAGGCCGCGGCTGACAAAGTCACCGCGCCCGGCCAACTTGCCGTAGAACCCCGCGCCACTCATAGCCGCTCCGGCAGGCTGAAGCCTGAGAGCACCCGGCTCTTGAACGGGTTGAAGGCGCTGCTGGCGCGCAGCTCGCAGGAAATGCTCAGGGCGTCCACGCGCATGCGCAGGGTAAAGCGGTCCGGGGCATTGCCATTTTCCAGCTCCGATTGCTCCAGCAGGCGGAACCACGCCCACGGGCCATCCAGGGTCAACCCGGAGCGGCCACGGGCCGGCGGGGGCGACACGGAAATACGCACCACACCAATGCTGTTGGGGCTCGGCCACTGCATGGCGACCGGGCGGCTGGGGCCGTGGTCGTAAGTCAGCTGCTGGCCATCGAGGTCGAGCAGGAACTGCTCGATGGACGAATCCATGGCCACCGGCTTCAACTCGAAGCGCACCATCGGCTGGGTGCCACCGGCGCGGAAGAAGGCATCGCGAATGGCGGCGGCGCGCTGGAAGGTCGGCAGGATATTGGGGTTGATGCCCAGCTTCTGCGCCGCCCCTGGCTGCCAGCTCCAGGTGCTGGTGGAGGTGTTGACGTAGGGCTGCAGGTATTTGCGGAAGTAGTTATCCATCACCCCGCCCACACCAAAGAACAGGCCGAAGTCTTCCAGGGTGGCATCGCGGCTGCTGCCGGCGTTGAGCGGGTAGCGGTCGGCCAGCGACTGCTTGTAGACGCTGACCACTTCGCTGACCCAGGCGCCATTGAGCTGGTTACGCACCCCACCCATCATGCTGTTGGTGGTGGAGTTGACCACCGACTTGACCAGGCCTTGCACCATCGGCGGCTGGCGTTCGGCGCTCAGGGCCACGCGCGATGCGGCGGCCGCCACCTGGTTTTTCGACTCACCCAGCAGGGCGTCGCCACTGGCGCCGACCATGCCGCTGACCTGCACATACAGGGCGTTCATATCGCCCAGCAGGGTGTCGATAGGCGGCGGTTCGGTGCCGTTGGCGGTGACCAGGCTATTCAACTCGGCAAAGCGCGCCGAGATCGGGTCTTCGGCGGTCGGGCTGCTCGGTTGTTCAGCCTGTTCTTCACCGACGAGCGAACCGAGCTGCTGCTTCAATTTATCCACCGTGCCGCCACCGGCCTGCTGGGCCTTTTCCGCCAGCAAGCGGTCGGCCTGTTGCAGATCGGTTTCCTTGGCCACGGCGGTCAGCAGTTTCTTGAATGGCGAGTTGGGCCCCGACAGCACGCGCAGCACATCGGCTGCCTGCGACACATTGCTGATCGGCACCACGTCGATATCGGCGAGCAAGCCTTCCCACTGGCGCAGGTAGTCTTCGAAATACAGCTGGCGTACTTCCAGGGCCAGGCCGGCGGCGCCCTGGGCATCGTCGATGCTGCGGCCCAGTACCCACTGCTCTTCGGCCAGGGTGCCGGCCTGGCTGAGGCTGGCGGTGAGGAACACTTCGCGGTAGCCACGGTAGGTAAAGAAGCCGCTCAAAGGCTCGCTCAACGGCTTGCCACTCATGCGGGTAAACACCAGGGGCGCGTCGCGGCCAGCGGCTTCGCTGATACGAAAGTCCGGGATGCCCTCGGGCAGCTTCTGTCGCTTGACCCGGTCATAGACACGCTGGGCCACTGGCAGGCGTTGCAGCTGGCGGCGCAGCTCTTCCACCAGGTTTTCATCCAGGCGCGCCGACGGCGGTTGCTTGTCCAGCAGCGCATCGAGGTGTTCGTGCAGGGCCTGGCGCTGTTCCGGGGCCAGGTCGCGGGGCAGGCTGCGGTCCCAGTCCAGGGCAATCCAGGCTTTGACGAACTCGCCGTCGTAATGCTCGCGGTCCGCCAGCATCAGGTAGGCCTTGAGGCCTTCGTACATAAAGTCCGAGCTGCCGCCGCTGCGCAGTTGTTCTTCCATACGCGACACCAGGCGCGGGGCAAACACGGCGATCAGCATCTTGCGGTACACGCTGGCCGATTCCTCGCCGAGCATATCGCCCTGGTACAGGCCATAGCCCTCGGCCCAACCGGGCGGGTCGCCGGCGACATTTTTCAGGGTATTGAGCAGCGGCAGCACGGCCAGCACATCGCGCTGCGCCGGGCTTAGGGATTGCAGCGCCGCCGGCAGCGGCTCCACACGTTTTTCCACTGCTTCTATATAGCGTTGGTTGGCGTTGTAGCTGGTCAGCCACACCGCGCCCACCACCAGCACCAGCAGCACGGTGGCCGCCAGGGTGCCGCGCGCCAGCCATTTGCGCCGCCGTTCCACTTTCGGATCGGCGCCCACCAGGCCGCGCTCGCCAAAGGCAACGACGCGGAACAAGGTCTCGATAAAGTAGCTGCGCCCGGTGCCGTTCTGCCGCGCCAGGTAGGCGCGGTCCAGGCTCATGGACTGCGCCATGGCGCCGATCATGCGGTCGATCGGGCTGCCTTCCTGGGTGCCGCTGGTGAGGTACAGGCCGCGCAGCAGCACACGGTCTTCATAGGGGTTGGGTTTGAACACGCCTTCGAGGAAGCTGCCCAGGGCTTCCTTGAGCCCGGAGAACTGCTGCACAAAGCCGTAGATCAGCTCACGGCGCGCCGGGTCGCGTTCCTGTTGCAAACGCTCCACCAGCGACTGGTTCAAACGCTGCTCAAGGGCGGCGA
>JBCECW010000212.1:0-6781 GCA_039207785.1 Pseudomonas sp.
CTTCGCTGGCAAAACCCAGCTGGGTCATGCGGCGCATCACCTTTTCTTCCAGCTCTTCCTGGGTGGTGACCTCGGCCTGCAAAAACAGGTCGCGGTACTTTTCCAGCAGCGGCGGCAGTTCATCACGGCCCAGGCTACCGCCATCCAATACGGCCAGCGGGTCGCGGCCCTGGTCGGCCAGGTGCTCGACCAGAATGAAGGTAAACAGCGCCAGGCGCTGGGCGGTCTTGTTCACCTGTGCGCCCATCTGCTCGGGCACGAAGTAATAGAAACCACGGGTGTCGCACACCAGCTCGAAGCCCAGGGCGCGAAACAGCGCGCGGTAGGCATCCTGCTGGTTGGACAGTTGGCTATACAGCTCGGCGTCGCGGTGGCTGACGTGGTAACCCTTGAACAGCTCGCGAAAGATCGGCGCCAGTTGGCTCAGTTCGGACAGGTCGATATTCATACACAGGATTCTTTAAAGAGGGCTACGGGCTCAAGCATGGTTGCTGGCCACCAGGGCAAACGAGCACAGGCTGACCAGGTGCTCGGCGGTGTGGTAATCGCGGCGCTCCAGGCGTTCGCGCTGGAAGCGGCCATCGCGCGACAGGCGCGAAAACCAGTAGAGCAATTCGTCGGTGGCGCCTTCGGGCTCCTGCTCCAGCAGCCAGACCATCAGGTCGGGCATCGGCAGGGCGTTCTGGCAGCGCTCGAGCATTTCCCGCGCCGTACGCGGCGCCTGTGGCGCCTCGCCTTTGCGCGTGCCGCTGGCCTTGGGGAACTGCGTCGGTTTGGGCTCGAAGCGGGCCAGGGCATACACATACGATTCCACCTGGCCGGTGGTGCCGAGAAAGGTACTTTGCGGCCGGGTAAACAACGGCAAGGCCGCTTGCGGCACTGCGTCCAGACCCTTGCGGCGGATAGCCGACAACGCCAGCGCTGCGCCACGAGTTACGGCGTTATGCCGGCGCGCTTCCTCACGCAGCGGCAACAGCAGCTCGCGGGCGCGGCGCAGGGTGAGCTGCGCGGTGGTCTGCATTTCCAGGATGCGCGCGTGGGTGCGCAGCAACAGGTCGTCGTCCACCAGTTGGCCGAGGCGATGCTGCTCGCTCAGCAGCTTCAACAACACCTGCTCGACACGCCGCACGCCCTGCTCGAAGGCACCATCGGCGTTCACCAGCTGGATCATCGGCTCGACGTATTCATCCCAGGTCGCCAGTACCTCGGCATAGCGCTGGCGCAGCGGAATCTGCCGGTCGCTGGTCTTGGCCCGGTCGGCCACACCCACCAGTGCCTGTTCATCGTTGGCGAGCTTTTTCAGCACATCGCGTACGCGCATATCCAGCAGGCGCAACTGGCGGGCCAGGTCATTGGCATCGCGAATCTCGAAGGCATCCTGGATATAGCCGGCCAGGCGTTCGAGGTGGCGCAGGTACGCTTCGATTTCCAGGCACAGGCCCAGGCGGTGTTCGCGGCGCAGGTAGGCGAGAAAGTCGTGGATCTGCGCATTGAGCTCGAAGCGGTTCGGGCTCTTGGCCACTGGCACCAGGATGTCCAGGCGAATCCAGATATCCAGCAGGTTGGTGATTTCGGCGGGGGTGCTGTCCACCAGTTGCACAGCCAGTTGAGCGCGCAACTCGATCAGGCTCATGGTGCCTTGGTCGAAGCGCTCACAGAGCGGCTCGAGTAACGTCCAGTGTTCAGCGAGGGCACGTAAAACGCGCTTGGGCTCGATCATGTGTGCTCGTCAGTTCCGGGTCAGGCTTGGGCAAAAGTCGCGATTGTACTGCATGAGTGGCGGTGAGCTTCATTCTCGGCTGATCAAAGGCGGGAGATCGCTTGGTGCGCGGAGCGCACCAGGCGGTTTGTGGGGGGAAGGTGACCAATTTCGGCAGTTTGCGCCCGGCAACGAACCTTTGTTTCAGCCCTGTTACCGCGCCAGCCTGCGTTTCAAGTGGTTGAATCGCTTGGCATGTTTTCTGCGATAGGGTTGGCAACTGCATTTTCTGGAACGCCCATGTCCGCCACCACCGCCGCCTACGCCCAAGCCCGCTGGGATGAATTGGAACGTCAAAGCGACCTCGACTGGGACCTGGATGCGATCACCGACCGCCGTGAGGCCGTGGCCTTTTTGCAGCGCTTTGAAAACCGCCTGTGCATCTACTCCAGCTACGTCGAAAAGCTCTACAGCAACTACAGCTTCGTGGTGCCAGAGAACGAGGAAGGCAGTATCACCATCCTGCCCGATGAGCAGGCCTGGCATGACACCTTCAACGATGTGCCGGCCGACGCCGTGGAGCCCACCGGTATCCATATCCTGCCGGGCGAAACCATGGGCTACACCGGCCTGTACCTGAAGATTCCTGGCGAGCACCGCCTGGTGGCGTCCAAGGAATTGCCGTTTCAGGAAGGCCTCAAGCTGCTGATCCAGCGCTACCAGGCCAAGGGCGAAACCTTTCTGCCGGTGCTGATCAAAGGCGATCTGCGCGAGTACGAAGCGCGCATGCCGTCCCTGCACCTGCACCGCATCAACCCGGCCAAGCTGGGCAATAGCTCCAAGCTCAGCGTCGATGCCATCAAGGGTGCGATTGCGGATCACCTGATTGCGTTGTTTCGCCAGCACTAAGTCCGCTATTTGACCCGCCACCGTCTTCCCCGCGTACCTTAAAACACCGTCATCCCCGCGCAGGCGGGGATCCAGGCTCGGTCAGCAGAACACCTATCTCGCCACTATTCTGGATTCCCGCCTTCGCGGGAATGACGGCGTTGTGGGATAGGACCCCCGTTACGCCAGTGTGATTTTGCGTAACAGTCCCGCCCACCCCAGCGCAATTTCCCCCCTGCAAACTCGACTATGGGTCGGGCGTGTGTTGGCGCCGAGCTTCTTATAGTGATGCCGTGGATGAGCGCCGCGCTTTTGCGCAGCGCCGTCCGGCCACAATAAGAATAAGGACATCACCATGCGCTCGCCCCGTAGCCTTGCCGCACTTGGTCAATTCGCTCTGCTAACCGTTGCCTTGCTGGCTGGCCCTGCCCAGGCCAAGCTTGAGGCATTGGCCGATAGCGAGCTGTCGAATGTCACCGGCCAGGCGTTTATCAACCTGACCACCGACGCCAATGCCGGCATCAACTACACGCGGGTCAACCTGGGGGTCAATCTCGACACCCAGCTGAATATGAAAAAGCTCCAGCTCGGCCAGTACAACGACGCCACCACCCGCCCCGGTGAAGTGGCCGGCTCCTCCGATATCCTGATCAACAACTTTGCCCTCGGCACCGTCAATGCCGACGACAGCATCAACGCCTTCAAGATCGCCAACCCCTTTATCGAACTGGCCTACGAAGGCAACAAGGTGATTGGCGTACGTATCGGTTTTGGTGAGGCCAAGGGCACCTTGTCCGGTGATATCGCCAGCCTCACCGGCAATGTGCCGGTGCATATCAAGGGCACCGGGGACGCTATCTATGACGTGGCCAATATCTTCCAGCAAGGGATCTTGGCCGTCGGCGGTATCAGTCGGAACAGTGTGCTGGAAGCTGACGCACAGCTGGTCAACAGCAGTGGTGCTTCCGACCCCATTCGTGGCACCCAGGCCGGGATCAAGAATGGCGATGGGCTGACCTGTACCGCGAACTGTGGCCTGCTTACCGGCCCTGCGCTGGACATTATCAAGTCCAGCGGCTGCGGCCTGCTGGGTATCCAGACCTGCTTTAACCTCGACCAATTCAAATCCCTGCCGGTCGGCAATATGGGCGTTGTCGACAACGCCAGCACGGCGGCCATCGAGGGCGCGACCAAGGGCTTCTTTATCTCGCTGCAAACCAAGGATGTGGCCTGGCGCGACCTGGACAGCAACACCTTTATGACCGCCCTCAAAGGCGCATTCATGAACATGCCCAAGTACAAGGACGCCAACGGCAATCTGGTCTCGCCGATCAATATCGACTTCAACCAGGCCTTTAACGGTATCCCCCGGCAAGACACCTGCCTGGGCGCAGCGACCTCCGGGTGCTGATGATGAAGGCGCCGTCGTTGTTGGCAGGCCTGGCGCTGGTGGTGGCCAGTGCCATGGCCCAGGCCGAGATGCAGGCCCTGGATGACCAGGAGCTGTCGGGTGTACAGGGCGCCGGTTTTGGCTTTGTGCTGGAAAACATCCTGCTCGATGCCAATAACTCCACTATCACCATCAACGACATCACCAACGGCAGCGGCCAGAACGTGCCGATCTCGGTCAAGGAGTTCTACCTGGGCGCCACTGGCAGTAACAAGGGCGCCAACCTTAACCCGGTGACCATTGGCCGCCTGAGCTCGCCCTTTACCCTGGACCTGAACAAAGGCGAAAACCTGCGCACGCTGCGCGACGATGGCGTGTGGGTACAGACCACGCCGAGCAATGTCGCCGTGCTGGCCCTGACCTTTCCCGAGCGCCTCACCGGCACGGCAGGCCAGGCCTGTATTTCCGGTTATGCCGCCGCCGGCAGCAACTGCTCCAGCCGCGCCAGCGAGAAGGCCGATATCGGCATTCGCTTCGACTTCCAGGTGGCCGCCGGGCGCACCGATATCCTTAATATCGACATTGCCGAGCTGGCCATGGACGGCTCCTACCTGCGCCTGTGGGGCGACAGCGCGCGCAGCCAGCTGGTGGGCGAAATGCGCCTGAACCTGTATGCCAAGAGCCTGACCGTAATGTCTTGCGCCGCCGGTACCACCAACTGCACCACGGCGGCCGAGCAGGAAGCACGCACCATCACCGCCACCAACACCTACGCCAATATTTCCCTGGGCTACGGCAAAACCCAGCCGCTGCTGTTCGACGTCAACAGCAATGGCCAATTCACCCTGGAGCTGCCCAACCCCACGGCCGGCGGCACCACGGCGGCGCAGCGCAACGCCCTGGCCACTGATTTCTACGCCAATGCCCCGCGCACCAACCTGGTATTCGACAACCTGAAAATGGGCAGCGGCAACTACGCCACTGGCGGTTACAACTTTGGCTACAACGCAATCCAGGGCCTGACCATCAACTACCTGAAGGTGACCAGCCATGACCTTTAGACGCATCGAGTGGTTGTTGCTGTGGCTGGCGCTGTTGCTGCCAGCCTTTGCCCACAGCGAGATGCAGCCGATGGCCGACGACGCCCTGAGCGCCACCAGCGGGCAGGGCGGGGTGTACCTGTCCGGTGACTTCAGCATCAACAAAAGCGGCGGCGTGTTGTGGTCCACCCCCACCAGCAACACGGCCAGCACCTGGACCGCCAACCAGCGCAGCTGCGCCACCCTGGGCGCCAGCTCTCCGGAGGACTGCGGCATGCGCATCGCCATTCGCGCCGAAGCGGCCGGCGGCTGGTATGTGCTGGACAATATGAAAGGCATTTTCAGCTTTGACGGCCTGACCCTGCGCACGCGCTTTATCAACAGCGGTTTTAACGGCGATGGCACAGCGTTCAACCAAGACACCCTGGAATTCGGCCTGCCCAATGAAATGAAATTCCAGGACGCACGCTTCACCTTTGCCGTGGCCAACCAGGGGGGCTGGCGCAACAAGGCCGGCACCGTGGCCAACGGCGGCGACGCCACCTATCAACAGACCAATATTTTCTCGGCCAAGATCGACGGCAGCATTCGCATGCAAGGCAATGTGCTGGTGTTCCCGAAGAATTGAGGAGTTAGCCGATGCGCTGCGATCTGCTGCTGTTACCTCTCGCGTTGTGCTTCAGCTCGGCCGCTCTGGCCATGCAGGCGCTGGATGACGACAGCCTGGCCAGCGTCAATGGCCAGTCCGGTATCAGCATGGAAATCAGCGGAGGCGGCTGGTCGGCCAGCAACGTCAGCTACAGCGAAGACGGCAAGACCCTGGCCCTCAAGGACGTCAGCAACCGCCCGGCCAGCGGCAGCACCTCTAGCTCCACCACCAAGATTGATGTGGTGGGCAATCAGTTGGTGGTGCAGCATCAGGCCAGCCCGCAGGTAGTGGCGGTCAATAATGTCGAGATGGCCGGCAGCAGCAATAGCTTTGGCGCCTTTCGTGCCTTTTATACCCTGGGCGCCAGCCTGAAAATTCGCGGCGGTGGCGCCACCGGCGTCAGCGGCATTGGCCTGGATGACAGCACGCTGTCGCTCAAAGATGTCACCTTCTACTACCGCGACAACGGCTATGACCTGATCGTTAACGGCATGTCGTTCGATGCCTACCTCAACGCGGCCTATGTGGATATCGTCAACGGCGGCAGCGGCAAGGAAGTCAAACTCGACCTGGGCAGTTCCCGCCTGTTGGCCAAGATCGGTGGCATCAGCCTGGACCTGGCCCACAGCGATGCAGTGGCGGGCGTAGCGGCTACCCCCACCAACCCCGACACCCGCGACCCCAACTACAGCAAAAGCTTTGGCAGCCTGAACCTCGACCTGCGCCTAGGCGGCAGCCTGAGCATTGGCAGTGGCGGCGCCAGCGGCCAGGGCATTCGTATCCGCCCCAACCTGACCATCAGCAACAGCCTGTTCCAATACCAGGACGAAGGCGTGCTGCGGGCGGAAAACTTCTCCGGCGTATTGAGCAGCACCAATGGCCTGACCCTCGACCTGGCCAGCGACACGGTGGGCAACTACGCCCAGGTGAAATTCCCCGACCTGCGCCTGAACGCCACCCTGGGCGGCCTGATTATCGGCAACGCCAGCAACCAGAAACTCGGCAGCCTGGGCATCGACCTGAATTTTCTCGACGACGGCGCCAAACAGAACTGGCTGAAACTGCGCCCCGGTGGCGACCCCAACTCCGGGCTCAAAGGCATCACGGCCGATGTC
>JBCECW010000213.1:0-6759 GCA_039207785.1 Pseudomonas sp.
CGGGAGCAGCGCGGACAGGTCGAGTCGAACACGACGACGACCTCGCGCACCCGCGCCGACACCAACCACACCCTGTGGCTGGGGTTTGTCCTGCAAGCACCGAGCGGGCCGCTGTTATTCCCAGGCGATACCGGGCTGGGGCCGGAGTTCAAGCTGATCAATGAACGCTTCGGCGCCATGCGTTTTGCCCTGCTGCCGATTGGCGCCTATGCCCCGCGCTGGTTTATGCGCGACCACCATATGAACCCCGACGATGCCGTGCAGGCCCATCGGCAATTGCAGGCCAAAAACAGCCTGGCGATTCACTTCGGCACCTTTCGCCTGACCGACGAAGGCCAGTTCGCGCCGCCGGCCGATCTGGCGGCGGCGCTGGCCGAGCAAGAAGTAGACCCCGCCACCTTCCGCGTGCCGCAGCCCGGCGACACCTGGTTGGTGCCCTAGCACCGCTTGGTGCGCTGAGCGCACCCTACGATTTCGCGGTATATGCGACCGTCTCGTTTACGCCAAAACCGTAGGGTGCGCTCCGCGCACCAGCGATTGCGGCCCCACGCCAACTCAACGGAATGGCGGCTCATCGAAGCTGCGCAATTTGCGCGAGTGCAGCGAGTCGAGCTGGGTGCGCATCAGGTCCAGCGCGGTGATGCCGATATGCAGATGCTGGCTCACCGCCCGCTCGTAAAACGCCCCTGCCGCGCCCGGCAGTTTGATTTCGCTGTGCAGCGGTTTATCCGATACGCACAGCAAGGTGCCGTAGGGCACCCGCAAGCGGTACCCCTGGGCGGCGATGGTGCCGCTTTCCATATCCACGGCAATCGCGCGGGCCAGGTTGATCAGCGGCCGTTCCTGCGCCCAGCGCAGTTCCCAGTTGCGGTCGTCGTAGGTCAGCACCGTACCGGTACGCAGCCGGCGTTTTAGTGCTTCGCCTTTCTCACCGGTGACCGCCGCGGCGGCATCCTGCAAGGCCAGCTGCACTTCGGCCAGCGCCGGGATCGGGATATTCGGCGGCACCACGCGGTCGAGAATGCCGTCACGGCGCATATAGGCGTGGGCCAGTACGTAGTCGCCGATGGTTTGCGACTGACGCAGGCCGCCGCAGTGGCCAATCATCAGCCAGCAATGCGGGCGCAGCACGGCCAGGTGGTCGGTGATGTTTTTTGCGTTGGACGGGCCAACACCGATATTCACCAGCGTCACACCATGGCCATCGGCGGCGATCAGGTGGTAGGCCGGCATCTGGTAGCGGTGCCATACCACGGCATCGGCCACGGCCTGGGCATCTTCTTCCGAGGTGCCACGCTCGATGATGACGTTGCCCGGCAGCACCATGCGTACAAAGCGCGGGTCATCGCGCAATTGCGCCAGGCCGTGGCGGATAAATTGGTCGACGTAGCGGTGGTAGTTGGTCAGCAGAATCCACGGCTGCACATGGCGCCAGTCGCTGCCGGTGTAATGCACCAGGCGGCGCAGGGAAAAATCCACCCGCGCTGCATCGAACAAGGCCAGCGGCAGCGGGTCGATGTTTTGCCAGTCGTACAAGCCATCGGCGATGCCATCGGTGGCGGCGGACAGGTCGGTGCTGGGGAAGACCCTCGACAGCTCGGCCGCAGTCACCCCGGAACCGGCCAGCTCATCGCCGCCTTCCACCACG
Organism: Pseudomonas sp.; assembly: GCA_039207785.1. Classification (GTDB taxonomy): domain Bacteria; phylum Pseudomonadota; class Gammaproteobacteria; order Pseudomonadales; family Pseudomonadaceae; genus Aquipseudomonas. The sequence goes on from JBCECW010000213.1 coordinate 1,649, forward strand.
TAGGGATAGGGAATGTTTTGCTGGCTGACGCCCACTTCAACCTGCACGGTGAAGTCGTTCATCAACGGACGCAGTTGTTCCAGCAGGTATTTGCGAAACGCCGCCGGGTGGGTAACGGTGACGCTGTAGGTGCCCGGCACCTGCACCTTGGCGTAGGCGCGCACGGTGGTGGGCACTTCGCCCTGGCACAGATAGGTCAGGCGCAGTTCGGGGTAGCGGAAGCGATCACGCTGGTGGGGCTCAGGTTTGGTCCGGTCTTTGAGGTAGGCCTTGAGTGCCTGGCTCAGGCTTTCGACGGCCTGCTGGTGCAGGTGCGCCAGGCGCTCCACGGCCTCTTCCGGGGTGTAGGCGATAACAAAGTTCTCGGTGCTGCTGGTCACGATCGGCCTTCCTGTCTGGACGTGCATGGAAGCTATCTTGCCTGCATCACGCGGCAATGTCCGTAACAGCAAAGCGCTTGGTGCGCGGAGATACCCTACGAGGCCGAAGCTGCCTATGCGTTCCCGTAGGGTGCGCTCAGCGCACCAGCTCTCACGCCATCAGGTGCGGCGTGCTACGCGCCACCAACGCTTCGACATCCACGCCACGGGGCAAGGTGCCGTACACACGGCCGCCCTGCCCCAGACGGCTACCGATAAAGGCATCGGCTACCGCCGCGTTGCCACCTTCGAGCAGCAGCTTGGCTTGCAGGCCGACGGCGACGTCTTCGGTCAGTTGCCGGGCGCGGTACTGGATATCGGCGGTATCGCGGAAGCCGGCTTTCAGGCCGTCGATATGGGCTTTCAGGCGGGCATCACCATGGCCATCGCCGAGTTCGGCAAACAGCACATCGAGCACGCCCGGCTCTTTGGACAGTGCGCGCAGTACATCCAGGCACTGCACATTGCCGGAGCCTTCCCAGGTGGAGTTCACCGGCGCCTCACGGTACAGGCGCGGCAGGATGCTGTCTTCGACATAACCGGCCCCGCCCATGCACTCGGCGGCTTCGTTGATCATGGCCGGCGCCCGCTTGCAGATCCAATACTTGCCCACCGCCGTAACCAGGCGGGCGAACTTGTCTTCCTGCTCGTCGTGGGCGTTATCCAGGGCCTTGGCCATGCGCATGCTCAGGGCGATGGCGGCTTCGCTTTCCAGCGCCAGGTCGGCCAATACGTTTTGCATCAGCGCCTGCTCGCTCAGCACCCGGCCGCCAACGCTACGGTGCGCACAATGGTGCGCGGCCTGGGCCAGGGCCTGGCGCATCAGGGCGCTGGAGCCCACCATGCAGTCGAAGCGGGTCAGCGAGACCATTTCGATAATGGTTGGCACCCCGCGGCCTTCCTCGCCCAGCATCCAGGCCAGGGCGCCACGGTATTCCACTTCGCTGGAGGCGTTGGACCAGTTACCCAGTTTGTTTTTCAGGCGCTGGATATAGAACTCGTTGCGCGTACCGTCCGGGCGATGGCGCGGCAGCAAGAAGCAGCTCAGGCCCTTGTCGGTTTGCGCCAGGGTCAGGAACGCATCGCACATCGGCGCCGAGCAGAACCACTTGTGGCCCACCAGTTCATAGGCCTGGCCGGGGCCGGGAATACCCACTGGGTAGGCACGGGTGGTATTGGCGCGCACATCGGTGCCGCCTTGTTTTTCGGTCATGGCCATGCCGATGGTGACGCCGGCCTTTTGCGCCATCGGCACATTGCGCGGGTCGTATTCGGTGGCGAGGATTTTCGGCAGCCAGATCTCGGCTACATCCGGCTGGATACGCAGCGCCGGCACGCTGGCATAGGTCATGGTCAAGGGGCAGCCGCTGCCGGCTTCGGCCTGGCTGTGCATATAGCTCATGGCGGCGCGGGCAACGTTGGCGCCAGCGCGCGGGTCGGTCCACGGCAACGAGGTCAGGCCATGCTCGATCGCGGCGGCCATCAACTGATGATAGGCCGGGTGGAATTCCACCGTGTCGATACGATGCCCATAGCGGTCGTGGCTTTTGAATACCGGTTTGTTTTCGTTGGCCAGAAAGCCTGCGGCCATCAGCGGCCCGCCGGCCAGGGCGCCATAGGTGTCGATGCGGTCTTGCGCCCAGGCGCCGCCAAAGTGGCGGGTCCACTCCTGCAACGGCAGGTCGCTGCGGTACAGGTTGACGCCATCCAGCGCCGGCGGCTGGTTGCTGACTTCATGGGTTTCGGCGAGTACGGACGGGTTCATGGCTTCAACTCCTCAGCGCCCAGGGCGCGCAGACAGAATGAGATAAGGGCGGCGCTGACCTGCGCCAGTTGCAGCGCCGGTTCCCCCGCTTCCCGGGCGGCGCGCGCCTGGGGCGACAGCGGCCCGACCAATGCTTCACTGATGGCACCCACCAGGCAGGCGGCGCTGATGGCCGCCGAGTGGGTGTGAAAGGCGCCGCTGTGCATGCCTTCTTCGATAAAGCGGCTCCAGTGTTCGGCGTACGCCTCGCGAAACTCCAGGCGGCGTTCGTCCACTTCCGGCTCCACCGGCTCGGCGATCAGCGCATAGGCCAGGCGCCGGCTTTGCCAGGCACGGCTGGCGAACAGTTCCAGGGCGCCGGCCATGCGCGCCGAGGCCGTGCCAGGCAGCGCCAGAGCGGCGGCCATGGCATCCACCTCGCGCTGGCTGGCGCGGGCAAATACCTCGGCGGCCAATTCACCCTTGCCGCGAAAGTGCCGGTACAGGCTGCCAGTGGCGATGCCGACACGTTCGGCCAGGGTTTGCATGGTCAAGGCGGCGAAACCGCCTTCGACCACCATGCCCAGGGCACTGTCGAGAATGCGTTCGCGCAGTTCCTGGTCGCGGTCGATACGGGCGGCACTATGACGGTAAACCATGGTCTGAATCCGGATTCATTTGCCGACAGTGAATCATGGTTCAGAGTTTGGATGAAGGGGTGTTTCCGCCAAAATCGCAGGGCATGAAGGCAACACCGTTCCCGTAGGGTGTGCTCCGCGCACCATTGCGATAGTGGGGAGGCCGCTTGGTGCGCGGAGCGCACCCTACGAGATCGTGCGGGGCCAGGATTAGGGCGTCCGAACAGGCACCGGCGGTTCGAGGCACAGCAGCCATTCGTGCAGCAGCGCCTGCAGGGCTTCGAACTTCACGGGCTTGGCCAGGTAGTCGCTCATGCCCGCCGCCAGGCAGCGCTCGCGGTCGCCGCTGTGGCTATGGGCGGTAATGGCCAGCACCGGCAGCTCGGCGCAACTGGGCATGGCGCGCAAAGCACGGCAGGTGGCAAAGCCGTCCATGATCGGCATCTGGCAGTCGAGCAGCACGGCATCCACCGGTTCGCGGCGCAGCAGCTCCAACGCATCCGCGCCGTTGTCGGCGCAGCGCACGCGGTAGCCCAATTTGAGCAGCATGCCGCGCATCACCAACTGGTTGATGCCGTTGTCTTCCACCACCAGCACGGTGCAGTCTTCCGGCCGGCGCAAGGCCTGACCGCTGCCACGGCGGACCGGCTCCCGGGCCGGGGCGCTGGCGCCGACGTTGCCAGACAGAAACAACGGCACGGTCAGCTCGAAGTGGCTGCCCTCCCCCACCTCTGACTGGTGGCTCAGGCCGCCGCCCATCAAACCCACCAGCTTGCGGCAGATCGCCAGGCCGACGCCCAGGCCGCCATATTCGCGGGTCATGGAGCCGTCCAGTTGATGGAAGCGCTGGTACAGCGAACCGTCTTGTGGGGTACTGAAGCCAATGCCGCTGTCGAGCACACCGACTTTCAGGATCAGCCCTTCGCGCCCGCGTTCGGCCGCGCTGACCCGCAGGGTCACGGCGCCGCCGGGGGTAAACTTGATGGCGTTATCCAGCAGGTAGCCGATGCACTGGCTGAGTTTGCCGGCGTCGCCTTCGAGGGTGTCGGGCAGGCTGTCGTCCATTTCCAGGGTAAAGCCCAGGCCTTTTTCTTCTGCGCGCGGGGCGAACTGGGTACGCAACCCGCCGAACAGGCCACGCAGGCTAAAGGGCTCGCGCCAGGGGTAGAGCTTGCCGGCCTGCAATTCGGTGAGGGTGAGGATGTCGCTGACCATACGCATCATGTCGCGCGCCGAGGCGCTGGCGGTCTTCTGGTATTGCTCCAGTTCGACGTCCATGGGCACCGTTTGCATCAGCTCCAGCGAACCGATCACGCCGTTCATGGGGGTGCGCAGTTCGTGGGTGACGGTAGCGAGGAATTCGTCTTTCAGGCGGTTGCTGTTGGCCAGTTCAAGGTTAAGGGTTTCCAGCTTGCGCCCCGAGTCGTAGAGGATGCGCGCGCGTTCTTCCTTCATCGAGTTGATACGGTCGGCCAGGGCCAGCGACAGCAGGCCGACTTCGATGGCCGAGCCGATCTGGCTGGCGTACATGGTCAGGAAGACGTTGGGCAGGTAGCCCAGCACCATCAGGGTGTTGATCACCCCGCCGATCAGGAAGGTGGTCCAGGCGAAGATAAAGTAACGCGCCACCCGCATGCCGCGACGCCAGGCCAGCAGCCCGGCGGAGAACACCACGATGGTAAACAGCAGCGCCAGGTAGGTGGCCAGGCGCAGCGACACGCTGTAGCTGACCGTCAGCGCCAGCACCATCACCAGCGCACCCACGGCCATGATCGCCAGCAGGGTGCGGTCCATCCAGCGGCTGTGTTCGGCGGTATGCAGGAAACTGCGGGCGAACTGGCTGCCGAACAGCGCGGCCGAGCCCACCAGGAAGGGGGTGGAGGCGTTGGCCCACCAAGGATTGTCGGGCCAGAAATACTCAATACCGGCACCGTTAACCGACACCTGATACAGCCCGAACGAAGCGATATACAGGATGTAGTAGAGGTAACTGGGGTCGCGCACGCTGAGGAAGATAAACAGGTTGTAGATCAGCATGCCCAGCAGCACGCCATAGATAATGCCCAGCAAATAGATACGCCCGGGCATCTGTTCCATATACGCCTTGGGCGCCCACAGGTTCAGCGGCGCCTGGATCGAGCCTTGGCTCTGGATACGCAGGTAGACACGTTGCGGCTGGTAGGGCTGCAGATTGATTTCGAACAGGTAGTTGTTCTGCTTGATCTGCCGGCTGTCGAACGGCAAGGCATCACCGGTACGTTGCGCCAGTTGGAAACCGCCACGGCCATCGGGCAGGTAGAGGTCCAGGTG
>JBCECW010000214.1:0-4682 GCA_039207785.1 Pseudomonas sp.
GGCTCGACCGGCTCGGTGCTGACAAAGCCCACCAGGTAGGCGGCAGCTCGCTCTTTGGGCTCGCCCGAGCGGCCGCGCTCATCACGTGGCGCCACCCATAGCGTCACGCGGCGCATGGCCGGCTCGCTGGTGGTTTCCACTGTGCTTTGCCAAAGCCATTGGCGATTGGCGAAATCCACCTGGCCCTGCTGGTTGCCGACGCTGGGTACCTCGGGGGCCAGTTGCATCTCGGTGAGCTGGTTGTCGGCCACCCACATGGCCAGGGTTTTGTCTTCGAGCTTGGCGGCGGTCTGCAGGCTACGCGCGCTAACGCCCAGCACGCTGGCCGCCACCAGGGCAAAGATCGCCAACGCCACCAGCACTTCCAGCAGGGTAAAACCACGGGCACGGATCATGTTCCCGGCCCCTTGCCATCGGCCGCTTCCACCTTGGGCAAACGAAAGCCATCGGTCGCCATCTGTAATCGCACGCCCTGGGGTTTGCGTTCGGCCATCAACAAGCGGAACGGGCTGAGTTCGCCACTGGAGAGAATCAGCACTTGCGGGCTGCGCTCGCTGCCCTTCTCGTCGTCCTCGGCGGTGGCGCTGGGCAACTTCATTGCAGCGCCTTCCAGCTCCAGGGTCAGCACCGCCCACGGCGGCATGCGATGCGGGGCACGATCAACCGTCTGCCACTTGGCCTTGGCCGAGTCGTAACGCAGCACCTGATAGGAACTGGCGTCAAACCACAGACCGTATTCGCGGTTATCCAGCACGGCCTCGTCGGCCAGCACGCCGATCAGGCCGCTAAGCCGCTCGGCCTCGTTGCGCAACTCGCGCGAAGGCCCGGCAATGCCGGTACTCAGCACAGCCAGGCCGATCAAGGTGCCGAGAATAACCAGCACCACCATGATCTCGATCAGGGTGAAGCCGGCCTGACGCGAAGGCCGCATGGCAATCACTGATCCCAGTTACCAATGTCGGCACCGCTGTCAGTACCACCTTCCTTGCCGTCGGCACCGAACGAATACAGATCGAACGGGCCTTTGCTGCCCGGCGACAGGTACTGGTAAGGGTTGCCCCATGGGTCGACCGGCAGGCGCTTGAGGTAGCCGTCGGCATTCCAGTTTTTCGCTGGCGGGTTGCCGGTGGGCTTTTTCACCAGCGCTTCCAGGCCCTGCTGGGTGTTGGGGTAGGTGTGGTTATCGAGCTTGTACATATCCAGGGCGGCACTGATGCCTTTTACGTCGCCCTTGGCCACGGTGATCTTGGCCTGGTCGGGACGGCTCATTACCTGCGGCACGATCAGCGCCGCGAGGATGCCGAGAATTACCACCACCACCATGATTTCGATGAGGGTGAAACCGGACTGTCGACGGCCCGGCTGTTTGCTTGAAGGTTGCATTGGTATTACCCCACTAATTGGTTCAAGGACAGGATAGGTAAAAGAATGGCCAGCACGATCAGCAGCACCACGACGCCCATAAACACCAGCATAAAAGGCTCGAAGAGGCCGACCATCAAGGCGATCTTGGCCGCCAGGTCGCCCTCCTGGTTGCGGGCGGTGCGGGCCAGCATCTGGTCCAGTTCACCGGAGCGCTCACCGCTGGCGATCATATGCAGCATCATCGGAGGAAATTGGCCGCTGGCCTCAAGCGCGCGGGTCAGGCTGCCGCCCTCGCGCACCTTCTGCGCGGCCACCACCACGTCGGCGCGAATCACCCGATTGGAGATCACCTGGGCGCCAATACCCAGGGCTTCCACCAACGGCACGCCGCTACGGGTAAGAATCGCCAGGGTCGAGGCAAAGCGCGCGGTATCGGTGGCGCGCACCAGGCCGCCTACCAGCGGCATACGCAATTGCAGGGCATGCCAGCGGCGCTTGACCTTGTCATCACGCAGCGCCCAGCGTGCGGTAAACCCGCCGGCCACTGCCAAGAGCACCACCAGCCAGCCCCAGCTTTTTACCCCATCGCTCAAGGCGATCAGGCCGCGCGTGAGGGCAGGCAGTGTTTGCCCGGAGTCGATAAATACGCGCACCACATCGGGCACCACATAACCGAGCAGAAAGCCGACGATAACCAGCGACATCACCATCAGCACCAGCGGATACATCAGCGCCAACTGCACCTTTTGCCGTGACTGTTGGCGCTGCTCGGTGTAATCGGCCAATTGTTCCAGCACCGGCCCCAGATGGCCGGCATGCTCCCCCGCCGCCACCGTGGCGCGATACAGCTCGGGAAACGCCGAGGGAAATTCCCTTAACGCCGCCGCCAGGCTATGGCCTTCCAGCACCCGTGCGCGTACGGCCAGCAGCATGGCCTGCACCCGGGGCGAGGCGGCTTGTGCCGCAGCGGCGCGCAGGGCTTCTTCAATGGGCAAGGCCGCCTGGATCAGGGTGGAGAGCTGGCGGGTCAGCATCGCCAGATCGCGCGCCGACAAACCGCGGGCAAAGGTGAAATGGCCTTCATTGCTGCCCTGCTCGCGCGTGCGGGTGGCGTTGACTTGTAACGGCGCCAGCTGTTTTTCCCGCAGCAGCTGCCGCACCTGGCGGGCGCTGTCGGCCTCCATCACGCCTTTCTGTTGGCGCCCTGCGTTATCCAGGGCCAGGTATTCGTACGCGGCCATTAATAGATGCCCAACGGGTAACGGGTTAAGGGGCTGGCAAACAGGTTAGTGATCATCAGCGTCTATCGCTCCGACGTTGATGTTGAGTCGGCGAGTCGGCCGATAGTTCGCGCCGTTGGGCACCGGCGGCTGGCGCCTCGTCCTCACGGGTTACGCGCAATACTTCTTCGAGGCTGGTAATGCCTTCCAGCACTTTGCGGCGGCCGTCATCCCGGATGCTCGGGCCATTGCTGCGGGCATGGCGGGTCATTTCCTGCTCGCCGGCGCCGCTGTGCACCAGGCTGCGCATATGGTCGTCGAACACCACCAGTTCATAGATACCGGTACGGCCGCGATAGCCCTGCTGCTTGCATTCCGGGCAGCCGCGGGCGTGGTGAATCAATGGCGTTTCGCCACTGCGCACGCCCAGCACCTTGGCCTCGGCTTCGCTGACCGGCAGCGCTTCCTTGCAGTGCGGGCACAGCACGCGCACCAGGCGCTGGGCCAATACGCCGAGCAGCGACGACGACAACAGGAACGGTTCGACGCCCATATCCACCAGGCGCGTAACGGCGCCAATGGCGCTGTTGGTGTGCAGGGTGGACAGCACCAGGTGACCGGTCAGCGAGGCCTGCACGGCGATCTGCGCGGTTTCGGCGTCACGGATTTCGCCGACCATCACCACGTCCGGGTCCTGGCGCAAGATGGCCCGCAGGCCGCGGGCAAAGGTCATGTCGACCTTGGCATTGACCTGGGTTTGGCCGATACCTTCAAGGTGATATTCGATGGGGTCTTCAACAGTCAGGATATTGCGCGTGCGGTCGTTGAGGCTGACCAGGCTGGCGTACAAGGTGGTGGTTTTACCCGAGCCCGTGGGGCCGGTGACCAGGATGATGCCGTGGGGTTTGCGCACCGTGCTTTCCATCAACTGGCCATCACGATTGGACATGCCCAGGTGCTGCAAGCTCAGGCGCCCGGCCTGCTTGTCGAGCAAACGCAACACCACCCGTTCACCGTTGGCCGATGGCAGGGTGGAAACCCGCACATCCACTTCGCGCCCGCCTACGCGCAAGGAAATCCGCCCGTCCTGCGGCACCCTTTTTTCGGCGATATCCATCCGTGCCATCACCTTGATCCGCGACACCAGCAGCGCTGCCAATTCACGTTTGGGCTCCAGCACTTCGCGCAGCACGCCGTCGACGCGAAAGCGCACCACCAGGCGTTTTTCAAAGGTTTCGAGGTGAATATCGGAGGCGTTTTCCTTGATCGACTCGCCAAGGATGGCGTTGATCAGGCGAATGATCGGAGCGTCGTCTTCCTGCTCCATCAGGTCTTCGGTTTCTGGCACCTGGTCGGCCAGCGCCGCCAGGTCCAGGCGCCCGCCGATGTCCTCGGCCAATTGCATGGACGCCGAATCATGCTGGTAGGCCGCGGCCATGGCTTGATCGAACGCGGCCGGCGTCAAGGCTCGCAATGGTAGGCGGCGTCCTACAAAACGTTGGGCTTCGGCCAAGGCCACCATATCCACGGCGGGGCGAAATCCCAGGCAAACCTGCTCTTGTTCAACCATCAACACCACGCCATTGCGCTTGGCGTAGCTGAACGGTAAACGGCGTGGTGGTGTTTCCACCGAGGAGATAGTCATTTGTAACCCAACCCTGGCATCGTAGTGGCGCAACCCTGCAGAGGTGCATGTTCAAGACTAAAAGTGACGATTGCACCCCTTGCAGCTGTTTTTTTGACGATTTTGAGTAGTGCGACTCGTAGAAATCACAGCGGGCGCTATCTTTACCGAACTGCCGAAAAAACACACCGCTGGTCCCCAAAATACAGAATAGGACTACACGCGAAGTGGATGCGAAAAAACACATGGCTGCTCTATGATCCGCCGCCAGTTAAACCGACAGTGATGAGTAACGTACTTGCCAGCGCCCGAACCGCTCAGCCGTCTGCGCCACAATGCTCCCACCTTGCTGGGCGTAGCATTGATCCTGCTCATTAGCCTGAGTTTCGCCGCACAAACCATTGATTGGTTGCAGCTCAACCGCACCCAGGCCACGGTGCAAACCAGCGAGGCGAACGAACAAGTCGGCGAGC
>JBCECW010000214.1:4692-6710 GCA_039207785.1 Pseudomonas sp.
GTTTCGCCCTGCCCGCGTCGCCCAGGACTCCGCCCCACCGGCCACCAACCTCAGCCTGACCTTGCGCGGCAGCTTCGTGCATAACGATGCCAGCCGCTCCAGCGCCATCATCCAGCGCGCCAGCAACAAGCCCCAGCGCTTTACCATCGGCAGCGAAATCGACCAGGGCATTCGCCTGCATGCGGTGTACCGCGACCGCGTAGAAATCGAGCGCAATGGCAGCCTGGAAACCCTGATGTTCAAAAAGGCCAAGGGCGCCAACGGCAGCAGCCAGCCCAGCTACAACAGCGCGGTGGACCAGCTTTCTACCCTGCAACAGCAAGACGAAGAGCAAATACGCGAGCGCATGGAAGCGTTGCGTCAACAGATGGAAGCGGCGGGCGGGCAAAACGGATCGGCAGAAGAGCCGGTCAACGAACCCGAGCCGCCGGCAGCGCCGCAATCGCCAGAAACTGAACCAGAACCCCATACGATTGAACCGCCTACGGAAAGCGAATAACGATGCCATCGACACTCTCCCGCCTGACCATCGCGCTGCTGACCTGCGGTCTGCTCAGCTTCAGTATGGCGGCCACTGCGGCAATCACCCCGGCAACCTCCAGCGCCAGTCAGAACCAGGGCCAGGCCCAGGACGAGGAACGCTGGACGATCAACCTCAAGGACGCCGATATCGGTGAGTTCGTCGACCAGATCGCCGATATCACCGGCGAGACCTTTGTGGTCGACCCGCGAGTAAAGGGCCAGGTGAATGTGATCTCCAAGGCGCCGCTGAATCTCAGCGAGATCTACCAGCTGTTTCTCTCGGTGATGGCCACCCACGGTTTCAGCGTGATTACCCAGGGCGACCAGGCGCGTATCGTGCCCAACGCCGAGGCCAAGGCCGATGCCGGCGGTAGCGGCGGCCGCGCCGCGCCGGACCGCCTGGAAACCCGCCTGATCCAGGTGCAGCACGGCAATGTCGCCGAGCTGATTCCGCTGATTCGCCCGCTGATTCCGCAATATGGCCACCTGGCGGCAGTGACCTCGGCCAACGCCCTGATCATCAGCGACCGCGCCGCCAATATCTCGCGCATCGAAGACCTGATTCACCAGCTCGACCAGAAAAGCGACAACGATTACAGCGTGCTCAACCTGCAATACGCCTGGGTGACCGACGCCGCCGAAGCACTTAACGTCAGCCTGTCGCGCGGCGGCCAAGCCAAGGGCAGCGCCGGCACCCAGGTGATTGCCGACACCCGCACCAATCGCCTGATTCTGCTTGGCCCACCGGCCGCGCGTGCGCGCCTGATCGGCCTGGCCAAGTCCATCGACACCCCCAGCTCGCGCTCGGCCAATACCCGCGTGATTCGCTTGCGCCATAACGACGCCAAGACCCTGGCCACGGTACTCGGCGAGATATCCGAAGGCATCAAGAACCCCGGAGGCGGCGCCCCCGAAGGGGGTGGTGGCGGTAAGCCGCAGAACATCCTGATTCGCGCCGATGAAAGCCTGAACGCCCTGGTGCTACTGGCCGAGCCGGACACCGTGGCCATGCTCGAAGATATCGTCCACCAACTGGATGTACCGCGCGCGCAGGTAATGGTCGAAGCGGCCATTGTCGAGATTTCCGGTGATATCACCGATGCCCTCGGCGTGCAGTGGGCCGTGGATGCGCGCGGCAGTACGGGCGGCCTGGGTGGTGTCAACTTTGGCAATACCGGCCTTTCCGTGGGCTCGGTGCTCAGCGCCATCCAGAACGATACCGTGCCGGAAACGCTGCCTGACGGCGCCATTATTGGCGTGGGCACCAAGAACTTTGGCGCGCTGATTACCGCACTGTCGGCCAATAGCAAGAGCAACCTGCTGTCCACGCCCAGCCTGCTGACCCTGGACAACCAGAAAGCGGAAATCCTGGTAGGCCAGAACGTGCCCTTCCAGACCGGTTCCTACACCACCGCCACCGACGGCGCGAGCAACCCGTTTACCACCATCGAGCGCAAGGATATCGGCGTCACCCTCAAGGTCACCCCGCATATCAA
>JBCECW010000215.1:0-1431 GCA_039207785.1 Pseudomonas sp.
CCATAGTGTCTCTCCATAAGTGAGGGGCTTTGCGTTTCGAGTCGCCGCCTTTGGCGATGGTTCCATCTATACGGCAGCGTTGGCTTTGTGACTGTACGAGCCGACGCGGGTAACGCGTGCTGGTATAGCGCTTGCATTGTGCTGGTGCGTAACGGGCTCTGTCTGCGCTGTAATCGCGCATTCCGAGCCTTGAAAACGGTAGCAACAGTGTTGCTCAACCGAATGAAAAATAAAGAAAAGAACTGATCGCTCAATTTTTCTGCCCGTTTCCCTGGTACTAAATCGGTTCGCTCTTCTGAGCTGAACTGGTGCGTAGTGGCGTCATCATGGTGCGTGGTTGCAGGGCGTTGAGCCGCTTTGGTGCTTTTTCCGCTGCCGGAGTCGCTATACCGATGGAAAACCTTGATAGCGCCGTACAAACCCTGATTCATGGCTCCAACACGGTGTTTATTCTGCTGGGCGCCGTGATGGTGCTGGCCATGCATGCCGGCTTTGCGTTTCTGGAAGTTGGCACAGTCCGGCAAAAGAACCAAGTAAACGCTTTGTCGAAGATCATTTCCGACTTCGCCATGTCGGCCCTGGCCTACTTCTTTATTGGTTACTGGGTGGCCTACGGCGTGACCTTTATGGTGCCGACCCAGGAACTGACGGTCGACCACGGCTACGCCCTGGTGAAGTTCTTCTTTCTACTGACCTTTGCTGCGGCCATCCCGGCGATCATCTCCGGCGGCATTGCCGAGCGTGCCAAGTTCGGCCCGCAGCTGTGCGCCACCTTGTTGATCGTGGCGTTTATCTACCCGTTTTTCGAAGGCCTGATCTGGAACGGCAACTTCGGCCTGCAAGCCTGGCTGGCCGCACGTTTTGGCGCCAGCTTCCATGACTTCGCCGGTTCCGTGGTGGTGCATGCCATGGGCGGCTGGCTGGCGCTCGGCGCCGTGCTGCTGCTGGGCAAGCGCAATGGTCGCTACCGCGACGGCAAGCTGGTGGCCTTTGCGCCGTCGAATATTCCATTCCTGGCCCTGGGCTCGTGGATTCTGATCGTTGGCTGGTTCGGCTTTAACGTGATGAGCGCGCAGACCATGCAGGGCGTCAGCGGCCTGGTGGCGGTGAACTCGCTGATGGCCATGGTCGGTGGCACGGTGGCGGCGCTGTTTGTCGGCCGTAATGACCCCGGCTTTTTGCATAACGGCCCGTTGGCCGGCCTGGTGGCGATCTGCGCCGGCTCCGACCTGATGCACCCGGTGGGCGCCTTGATCACTGGCCTGGTGGCCGGCGCCCTGTTTGTCTGGGCGTTTACCGCCACCCAGGTGAAATGGCGTATCGACGATGTGCTCGGGGTTTGGCCGCTGCACGGTCTGTGCGGTGTCTGGGGCGGGATCGCCTGCGGCATCTTTGGCCAGCATGTGCTCGGTGGCCTGGGCGGGGTAAGCC
>JBCECW010000215.1:1441-6680 GCA_039207785.1 Pseudomonas sp.
TGGTGTATGGGCTGTTGAAGGCTACCAGCGGGATTCGCCTGAACCAGGAGGATGAGTATTACGGCGCTGACTTGTCGATCCACAAGATCGGTGCTGTCAGCCAGGATTGAGGTACGGCCCGGTGCGCGGAGCGCACCCTACGGGATGGGCGTGGGGGCTCGGTCTCGTAGGGTGCGCGCCGCGCACCGGCTTTAGCACACCAGGCTATCGGCCTGGCGATAGAGCATCAGCATCTTGCGGGTAATGGTCTGGTGGATATCGTCACGCTCGAAGGTGGACAGGTGCGTGAGCTTGTTCACCTGCAAGCGGTGCAGGTGGATATAGGGCATCTGCTGGTCGAACTCGCGCAAGTCGCCCTTCATCATGATTGGCAAAAACACATCACCGAGCTTTTTCTGGCTGCTGATGATCTTGGCCAGCGCCGGCTTGAACGGCATGGTCTTGGGCACGCTGCCGTCGTCTTTCATTTCGGTGCTGAGCAGCAGCCCCGGTTTGCCCACCAAGACCCCCGGCAATACACATAGACCGGTCTTGCGCACGGCCGCCGCGTCGATGCCGTGCAGGGTGTCGTGAAAGGCGTAGGCGTTGGGCAGCACCACCATCTTGCGGCCCAGGTCGGTGGGGAAGTGCAGGGTGTAGTTGGTGTACAGCTGGCGCACCGATTCGGAATACACGCACAGGCGGTTCTCGAACAGCCGGATAAAGCGCTCGGCCAGCTCGCGCCGCGCCATGCTTTCCATATCCCAGATCAGATCCTGGTTTTCCGGCCGTTGGAGGTTGACCTCCTGGTGTTCCATGTTCGTCATGCATCCCTCATACGCGAAATTGGCGCAGTAGCCGGTTCAACTCATCGGCCAGTTGGTTCAGGTGCTGGCTGGCACTGCTCGATTGCTCGGCGGCCACCGCGGTGTTGTGCGCCAGGCCAGCGGCGTCGGTCACGTTCTGATTGATGTCTTCGACCACATGCGCCTGCTGCAAGGTAGCGCTGGCGATGGAGGCGTTGAGGCTGGTCAGGTTGCGGAGCGACTGGCTGATCTGGTCAAGACTTTCCCCCGCCTGACGCGCCTGTTCGACGGTCAGTTGCGAGGCCTTGCTGCTTTCATTGATGACGGTTACCGCCGCTTCGGAGTTCTTTTGCAGGCGTTCGATCATCGTCTGGATCTCGGCCGTGGACTTCTGCGTGCGCTGGGCCAGCAGGCGTACTTCATCGGCCACCACGGCAAAGCCGCGGCCCTGTTCGCCGGCCCGTGCCGCTTCGATGGCAGCGTTGAGGGCGAGCAGGTTGGTCTGTTCGGCGATGGAGCGTATCACTTCCAGCACGCCACCGATCTGGGTTGTTTCCTGGGCTAAGGTTTGGATCACTTCCACGGCTTCGTCGATGGTGCTGGAGAGCGTGTCGATCTGCGCCAGGCTGCGTTCGATATTGGCCTGGCCTTGCTGGGCATTGGCTTCGGCGCCTTGCACTTCGCCGGAGGCCTGCTCGGCGTTCTTGGCCACATCCTGCACACCGTAGGTGACCTCGTTGATGGCGGTGGCCACCTGTTCCATTTGCAGCGCCTGTTGCTGGCTGTCTTGCTGCGATTTGCTGGCCACGCCGCCCAGGCTGTCGGCCGACTGATTCAGTGCGGTGGCGGCCTGCAGCATCTGGCTGATGACCTGGCGCAGCTTGCTGGTAAAGGTATTGAAGTGCTTGGCCAAGGCGGCTAGCTCGTCGTTGCCGTCGCTGTCCAGGGTGCGGGTCAGGTCGCCTTCGCCGCTGGCGATATTGGCCATGGCGCCCACCACGGCATTCAGTGGCCCAGTGATGCTGCGGCTGATGATCAGCACCAGCAGGGCCATCAGCACGGCAATGCCCAGGCCCAGCAGGGAGGCGCGCAGGGCCTGCTCGCGGAACTCAGCCTGCATATCGTCGATATATACGCCCGAGCCAATCACCCAGTTCCACGGCTGGAACAGCTGCACATAGGAAACCTTGGGCACGGGGTCGCTGGCACCCGGTTTTGGCCAGCGGTAATCGACCATGCCGGCGCCCTTGGCCTTGGCGATGGCCACCATCTCGTTAAACAGGAATTTGCCGTCCGGGTCTTTCAGGCCGCTCAAGTCCTGGCCTTCGAGCTTGGGGTTGGTGGGGTGCATGATCATCTTCGGACCCAGGTCGTTGATCCAGAAGTAATCATCCTTGCCATAACGCAGGCCGCGTATGGCCTCCATCGCTTGTTTTTGCGCCTGTTCGCGGGGCAGGGTGCCGGCCGTTTCCAGGCCATGAAAATAAGTCAGCACGCCGGCGGCACTTTGCACCACATGCTGGGTCTTTTGAACCTTGGCGGTGTACAGATCGTGGTTGATCTGTTGCAGCATCAACAGGCCAAGGCTGACCAGCATGACCAGGGCCACGCCCAGGATCAGCCATAGCCGACGGTGGATCGGTAGTGTGCGCAGGCTTTGCATGATGCGGAACTCCAGGCGTTTTTGTTGTTGTGCTGCCTTGAAAGTAGGCGCTGGGATTGGCTTTGCAACAGTACAGGTTAAATGTACGCAGAGGCAGCAGCATCTGTAGGCGTTGTCTGCTACATTTCGGCGCCAAAGCGGCATTCCCAAGCGCCCGAAGCTCGGTTGGTCTTTGGTTTTTTTTCTGCCGACACCTTATTGGTCGACAACATTATCTGGCGGTGCGGGGCATCGCCTATTGGGGGAAGTTGCATGGATCTTTGGAGCGCTGCGCAGGCGTTGATTCTGGGTATTGTCGAAGGGCTCACCGAGTTCTTGCCGATTTCCAGTACCGGTCACCAGATTATCGTCGCCGACCTGCTGGATTTTGGCGGCGAGCGGGCCATGGCCTTCAATATCATCATCCAGCTCGGCGCCATCCTGGCGGTGGTCTGGGAGTTCCGTAAAAAGATCTTCGACGTGGTGCTGGGTTTGCCCAAGGAGCGTGAGGCCCAGCGCTTTACCGCCAACCTGCTGATCGCATTTTTCCCCGCGGTGATTCTCGGGGTGATCTTCGCCGACCTGATCCACCACTACCTGTTCAACCCCATTACCGTGGCCGCCGCCTTGGTGATCGGTGGGGTGATCATGCTGTGGGCCGAGCGCCGTCAGCATGCGGTGCATGCCGAAACCGTCGATGAGATGACCTGGAAAGACGCCCTTAAAGTCGGCTTTGCCCAGTGCCTGGCGATGATCCCTGGCACCTCGCGTTCGGGCGCCACCATTATCGGCGGCCTGCTGTTTGGCCTGTCGCGCAAGACCGCCACCGAGTTTTCCTTTTTCCTGGCCATGCCGACCATGGTCGGCGCGGCGGTGTACTCGGGCTACAAATACCGCGACCTGTTCCAGCAGAGCGACCTGCCGGTATTTGCCATCGGCTTTGTCACCGCCTTTATCTTCGCCATGATCGCCGTGCGCGGCTTGCTGAAATTTATCGCCAACCACAGCTACGCCATGTTCGCCTGGTACCGCATCGGCTTTGGTTTGCTGATTCTGGCGACCTGGCAATTCGGCTGGATCGACTGGAGCTCGGCTCAGTCGTAATCTACGTAGCCTCGCAGTGCAGTCAGGCAGAGTGACATGAGCCGCAGCCCCCGTTTTCCGGTGTCGCCCACCGAGCGTTTCGACAGCCCGGAGCAAACCGAAATCACCCGTGAGGTGGTGCTGCGTTATCACTTCTGCTGGAAGTACCGCGACCTCGAGGGGGTGATGGCGCTCTATCACCCCGACGTGGAATACCACGACTTCTTTCAAAACCGCGTACTGCGCCTGGGCGACCTGCGCGAGTACGTGCGTGCCACCATGCCCCGTGACCCGGAAGAGGCGCTGGAACACAGCGACCGCATTCGCATGGACGGCGATACCGCGTTTATCCAATACCGCATCACCCTGCGCGGCGGCGAAGGGCTGGTGTCGTTTCGCACCAGCGAGGCGATTACCGTGCGTGACGGGCTGATCTGGCAGGTCAACGAATATGCCTCGCTGATGCACGAGGCCGGCAGCGCCAGTGCCGAGGCAATCGACGCGCGCCCGGCCATCAGCCGCCTCGGGCTGTCGGCCCGGCAGCTGGGTTTTCTCGCCGATGACCTGCAGCACTACTTCCAGCAACACCAGCCGTACCTGGATGCCGAGTTGAATCTGCAGCAGGTGGCCACTGCGACCGGCTATAGCCGTAACCAGATTTCCTACCTGCTGAACCAGGTGCTGGGGCAGAGCTTTTACCGCTATGTAAACCAGGCGCGCCTGCAGCACCTGCTGGCCACGCTAGACAGCGCGCCCGGCCCGGTGCGTATCGACGAACTGGCGTTTGCCGCCGGCTTCAATTCCCTCTCGGCCTTCTATAGCTGCTTTCGCCAGCACACCGGCCTGACGCCCAAGGCCTATCTGAAAGAACGCGCTGCCCGCTAATTTTCTTCGCGGGCCCGCGCGCAAGACAAGCCGCGAAGCTAGCCTCTAGTCTCTGCGCCATTGGATGGTGAACAAGACACTGGAGTTGGCATGAGCGCGTGGCGCAACGTGAGTTTGTGGATGGATCAGGTCGATGAGCCGCTGATCCCGCGCGCCCCTTTGGTTGGCGCCATGGAAGCCGACGTGGTGATTATCGGCGCCGGTTACACGGGGCTGTGGACCGCGTACTACCTCAAGCGCCAGGCGCCTGAGCTGCGCATTGTGATTGTCGAGGCGAAGATCTCCGGTTTTGGCGCCTCGGGGCGTAACGGCGGCTGGCTGATGGGCGCCATGCTTGGTGAAGACCGTTTGCTGGCCAAGCTGTCGCCAGCAGCGCGGCATGAGTCCCACGAGCTGCTGCACGGTATTCCCGATGAAGTTGCCGATGTGCTGGCCCGCGAACAGATCGACTGCGACTACCGCAAAGGCGGCGTGCTCTATACCGCCGCGCGCTACCCGGAACAGGAAACCAGCCTGCGCGAGCAACTGCGCAGCCTGCATGCCCAGGGCCATACCGACGCCGATTACCGTTGGCTGGCGGTCAACGAACTGAATGAACAGCTGCGGATCGCCAAACCCTACGGCGCCATCTTTACCCCGCATTGCGCCACCATCCAGCCGGCCAAGCTGGTACGCGGCCTGGCCCGTACCGTGGAGCGTATGGGCGTACAGATTTTCGAGCAGAGCCCGGTCACCCAGTGGTACCCCGGGATCGTGCGCAGCGCCCAGGGCGAAGTGCGTGCCGACTGGGTGGTACCGGCGATTGAAGGTTATTCGGTAACCCTGCCGCCGTTGGGCAATCACC
>JBCECW010000216.1:0-505 GCA_039207785.1 Pseudomonas sp.
GCCCTGACGGCAGCGCTGTTTGTTACTTCGATTGTGCTGATGCAATTTGTCCAGCAACAGTTCTTCCCTTCCTCCGATCGCCCGGAACTGCTGGTGGACCTCAACCTGGCGCAGAACAGCAGCCTGGAAGAAACTCGCCAGGTGGTGGATCGCCTGGAAGCCACGCTTAAAGACGACCCGGATATTTCCCGCTGGAGCACCTACATCGGTGAAGGCGCGGCGCGCTTCTATCTGCCGCTGGACCAGCAGCTGCAAAACCCCTTCTATGCCCAGCTGGTGATCGTCAGCAACGACCTGGAAGCCCGGCAACAACTGGCGGCACGGCTGAAAAAGCGCTTGCGCGAAGACTTCGTGGGCATCAGCAGCCTGGTGCAGCCGCTGGAAATGGGCCCACCGGTGGGCCGGCCGATTCAATACCGCATCAGCGGCCCGGATATCGACAAAGTGCGGGACTACGCCATGCAGGTGGCTGGCTTGCTTGATGGCAACCCCAGCATCGGCGACA
>JBCECW010000216.1:515-6680 GCA_039207785.1 Pseudomonas sp.
TACGACTGGAACGAGCCGGGCCGCGTGCTGAAGATCGACGTTGCCCAGGACAAGGCGCGACAACTGGGTCTGTCTTCGCAGGACGTGGCGCAGACCATGAACAGCGTGGTGACTGGCGCCACCGTTACCCAGGTGCGCGACAGCATCTACCTGGTCAATGTGGTGGGCCGTTCCCAGGAAGGCGAACGCGGTGCACCGGAAACCCTGGAAAACCTGCAGATCAGCACCCCGCGTGGCACCTCGATTCCCCTGCGTGCCTTCGCCACGGTGAGCTACGAGCTGGAGCAACCCCTGGTGTGGCGCCGCGACCGCAAACCGACCATTACCCTCAAGGCCAGCGTCCATGGCGACAAACAACCCACCAGCCTGATGGCCGAGCTACAACCGAAGATTGATGAGTTTGCCGCCAAGCTGCCCAAGTCCTACAGCATCAAACCGGGCGGTACCGTGGAAGAAAGCGGCAAGGCCCAGGGGCCGATCGGCAGGGTTATCCCGCTGATGCTGTTCTTGATGGCGACGTTTCTGATGATTCAGCTGCAAAGCGTGAAGAAGCTGTTTCTGGTCGCCAGTGTGGCGCCGCTGGGCTTGATTGGCGTGGTGGCGGCCCTGTTGCCGACCGGCACGCCGCTGGGCTTTGTCGCCATTCTCGGGGTACTGGCACTGATCGGCATCATCATCCGCAACTCGGTGATTCTGGTGACCCAGATCGACGAGTTCCGCGAGGCAGGCTCTGCCCCCTGGAACGCCGTTATCGAAGCCACTCACCACCGCACCCGGCCGATCCTGCTGACGGCCGCCGCCGCGAGCCTGGGCATGATCCCCATTGCCCGCGAAGTGTTCTGGGGGCCGATGGCGTTCGCCATGATCGGCGGCATTATCAGCGCCACCCTGCTGACCTTGCTGTTTCTGCCGGCCTTGTACGTGGCCTGCTATCGCATCGACGAGCCGGCGCAGTGACAGGCGCCCGCGCCCGCTACGAGGCCTGGTGCAGCGCGGGCAACACGCCGGGCACCCCGCAGATGCCTTCGCGAATCAGGGCCAGGGGGTCGGCCATATGCCCCGAGTACAGGCCGTTGCGGTACAGCACCACATTGCCGTAGTTGTGCAGCACCTCCATGCTGGCGGCGCTGGCGGACTCCAGCATCTGGCAGTTGATCAGCACCGCATCGAAGCGCCGGCCAGGAAACGCCAGCAGGGCCATGGTTTCGTCCAGTGAACCGACCACGGCAATGCCATGGCAGCCCACGTTGTTCAGCAGTTTTTCCACAGTAAAGCGCAGGTGCTGGTCGTTGTCGGTAATCAGCACACGCATCTGTTTGGCATTCATGGCGGCGGCTCGCAAGGGAAGGATGGCGCCAGTGTCACCACGACCTGCCAGCGGCAACATCCGAAACCCCTTACCTCGCCGTAGGAATCTACAGCTCAAAGCCGCGCAAACTGCTGACCACCACCGCCAGCTCCACTGACAGCGCAGCAAGCGCGGTCCTGTATTGGGCCTGGTCGCCTTGCTCGCACAGCCGCTGCAGATTGAATGCCGCCGCCTCCACACCGCTGGCGCCGATATTGGCCGCCGTGCCTTTCAGGGTGTGGGCCAGGCGCTCCATCGCCGCGCGATCGCCCTGTTCCAGCTGCTCGGCAAACTGCGCCTCGAAATGCTGCGCCTGGGGCAGGAACAGACCGAGCATCTTGCGATACAGCCCCTCGTTGTTCATGCAAATGGCCAGGCCTGCGGCAACGTCAATGCCCGCTAAGGATGCCAGCTCAGCCTCTGCTGTGGGGGCAGGAGGCGCTACCTGCTCAGGCGGGGGCGGCACAGCCGTCGACACGGCAACCGGCTTAATCCAGCGGCCGATTATGGTGAACATGCTGGTGACATCCAGTGGCTTGGTGATGTAGTCGTCCATGCCCGCCGCCAACGCCTTTTCCATATCGCCTTTCATGGCGCTGGCCGTCATCGCGATCACCGGCAGCGAACGGGTGGCTGGGTTGGCGCGAATCTGCTGGGTGGCGGCGTAGCCATCCATCACCGGCATCTGGCAATCCATCAACACGCAGCCAAAGGCCCGATCCTGGGCGAGGATGGCCAGCGCCTGCTGACCATTGCCGGCAATCACCACCGCGACGCCGGCCTGGGCCAGCAAGGCGGTTGCCAGCTCCTGGTTCATTTCGTTGTCTTCCACCAGCAGCACACGATTGCCCGCCAGGCGTTCGCGCATATCGCCCGATACTTCCTGCGCGCGGGAACTGGCGCTGGCTTGCGCCGGCGCAATACCCAGCGCTTGGTTGATTGCCGTCAGCAAGCGAGTGGGTGTCAGCGGCTTGGCCAGTACGCCGTCATACAACGCCTCGCCCGGCTGACTGGGCATACGCTCCGCGGTGTCCGCCGACAAGGTCAGCAGAATGCGTGCGTGCCGCTGCGGATCGCGCTGGCGGATCAGCTCGGCGCATTGCGGGCCGTTCATGATCGGCATCTGCCAATCCAGCACGACGATATCGAAGGGTGTGCCCGCCGCCTGCGCTTCATCAAGTGCCACCAGGGCCTCGATCCCGGTCGCGGCGCAGACCATCTGTAATCCCAGCGGGGGCCCCATAGCCAGCAGAATGGCGCGGGCACTGGCGCTGTCATCGATCACCAGCACCCGCGGGCCGGCGGCTACAACCGGCGCTGCAACCGCCACTGGTGGGCAGTCGATATGCACGTCGAAATGAAAGGTCGAGCCCGCGCCATAGCTGGACTCCACCCAGACCCGCCCCTGCATCAACCCCACCAGCTGCTTGCAGATCACCAGGCCCAGCCCGCTGCCACCAAAGCGCCGGGTGGTCGAGGAATCGGCCTGGGTAAAGCTGTTGAATAGCTTGGCCATCTGTTCTTCGGTCATGCCGATACCGGTGTCGCTCACCCAGAAATGCAGGACCACGCCCTGGCCAGACAGCGCCTTGGCCTCCACCCCTACCCGCACTTCGCCCTGCTCGGTGAACTTCACTGCGTTATTGCCCAGGTTGATCAGGATCTGCGCCAGCCGCAGACGATCCCCCGTCAGCTCGGCAGGCACGCCAGCACGGATATCGAACAGCAACTCCAGGTTCTTTTGCGCGGCACGCAGGCTGATGGCATTGGCGAGGTCGTCGAATACGTCCTCCAGGTAAAACGGCGCGTGCTCGATTTCCACCTTGGCCGACTCGAGCTTGCTGAAATCGAGAATGTCGTTGATCACATCCAGCAGCGAACAGGCGGCCTTGTGCACCTTCTCGATGTAATTGCGCTGGGTTCTATTGAGCTAGCCCTGCAGCTCCAGCGACGACATGCCCATTATGGCGTTCATGGGGTTGCGGATCTCGTGGCTCATATTTGCCAGGAATTCACCCTTGATCTTGCTGGCCGCCTCGGCAGCGTTCATGGCCTTTTGCATCGCGCGCTCGGCCATCTTGTGTTCGGTGATATCAATCAACCAGGCCAAGGTGCCCATTTCACCGAGAAAGTCGATACGCAGAAAATTCATCAGCACGTCGCGAACCTGGTGCTGGTTATTGAAAACCTGGCTTTCGTGCTGCGCCACCACGCCGTCCTCACGCAAGCGCTCGCGCAGCGCCTCACGCTCGCCGGGACGTACATACAGGCGCGGCATCGGCTTGTTCAGACGCACGTCGAAGGTATTGGTAAACAGCGGGTTAACAAAACGCACGATGGCCTGGGTTTCGGGCTGCAGGTCATCCGCCAGAATGCACACCGCCACCGGCGCGTTATCCAGTACCAGCTGCAAGCGTTGGTGCTGGCGCACGATTTCTTCGGAATCGCTGCGGCGGCGACGCATATCGGTCATCCGCCGTATCGCAAACCACAGCAGCAAGGCACTGGCCCAGGTGGTAACCAGCGCGATCAGAAAGCCTTCGTTGAGGTTATAGACCGGCGCCAGGGCACTGATGGTAACCAGCTGCCATTTGCCATTGGGGTCGTTCCAATCCACCGGCACCGACGACAACGCATAGCGCCGGTTGTCGATCTGCACGGTTGCGTCATCAAGCTGAAACGGCAGCGCCGTGACCTGGCGTGGGTCATCGAAATAGCTGCCGAACTGCCGGCTTTGGGCAATGCCACGCAGTTGCGCGGGGGATTTCACCCCTGCGGTTTTCAAGCGCCAGTCCGAGCGGCCCGAGGTAAACACCACCCCTTGGGGAGAGATCAACAGGCCGATGCGCTTGCCGTCGTTGACGACAAAGTCCTGCAATTCATCGGCCTCGAAACGCCCCACTACCGCGCCCGTGACATCGCCCTTCCCTGCCTCCAGGTAGACCGGCGCTGCAACGTAATAGACCAACCGGCCCGTTACCGAATCCACACCGCCATAGACGCTGGCAAAGCCGCGAATGGCCTGCTGGAAATACGGCCGGTAGCTGACGTCCACGCCGATGGGCTGAAGGTTTTCACTGTTCCAATCGCTGGTGATGGTGCCTTCGTGATCCACCACAAACACCAGGTTGGAACCCACCCGCTTGGCAATCACCTGCAACGCCGGCCGGGCGGTGTTGAACTGCTTGGCGTGGCCGATATGGGTTTCCAGCGAAGCGGTGCGCACCGAGGCATTCAACGAGCCCGCGAGCAGCAGCGCGCCCATGCCTTTGCCATTGAGGGTGACGTTTTCCAGGCTGGTCGCATATTCGCGGTTCAACGCCTGCTCGGCACTGCGAAAACGTGATTCCACCATCAAGCGGTAAGACTCGCTGGCAGAAAAGCCGGCTATGCAGGAAAACAGCAACACGCCAATCAGAACAGGCACACGGTGATCGACAATCCAATAGAAGACTTTTGTCACAACCCAATACTCTTGCTCAGGGTGGCAATTGGCGCAGGTCCGAAACTTTTAAACGGCCGTGACATGCAACTCGGCACGCCGCTGCCTCAGAGCGTAGACGAGGTCGGCAATGTGTGAGGACTTGGCTTCTGGCGAAACCATCCGCGCAAGTGAAACGCTCAAGTTCGCCGCAATAAAAGTTGCTCAGTCTGTACAAGAGAAAGTCGCAAAGGCAACTTGCGAGAGGCAGTAAGTGAACGCCAACTAGTGGCACCTATAAGGATTTTCCTACGATAAATCGAGAGCATTTCTACATAAAGCCCATTAGCCGGCTGGGATATTTCCTCCACTTAACTTTGTGCAGGCCACGAAAATGTCCCAACCCAAAATTCTTATCTCGGAGAACAGCGTACTTGCCCAGCAAGCCATGACTGCCATCCTGAAATCGTTGGGCTATACGCAACTATTTATCGCAACAAACGCTGACGAAGCGACCAACCTGCTGATACAGGAATCCGAATTCGACATCCTGATCTGCACAATCACCACGCCACTCGTTCCTGAACTCAATCTGCTGCGCCAACTGAACAAGCACGGGCGCATTCACTCTGTCGTACTGGTAACTGACGCACCAGAAGACCTGAAAACAGCCATAAAGCAATTTACCCAGCATTGCGGTTATTCACTGCTGGGCGATCTGGGCAAACCTTTTACCAAGGCAGAGATCCAGGCAATCCTTGGCAGTTACCCAGGCATGCCGACCGACACAAGCAAAAAATCCGACCCGATTTCCATTATTGCGAAAGACGTTGCCTACGCCGTCGCACAAGAGCAATTCATCCCCTTTTACCAGCCCAAAGTAAATCTTCAGACGCTGGAGGTGGTCGGTGCTGAAATATTGATGCGCTGGAATCACCCCCAACTTGGCATATTAGCGCCTTACGCATTTATTGATATCGCCAAACGTTTCAGCCATCTGGCGACCATAACCAATAGCGTGCTGGAGCAGGCGATAGATTTCGCCAATGCACATAACTTCGGCGAGCACTTCAAGCTTTCGATAAATATCGACGCTACACAGATTTGCTATCCAAGCCTTTATAACGAGATCTCAGCACTGCTTGAGCGCAAACGCTTTCGCGCAGAAAACCTGATTATCGAAATCACCGAATGCGGCGCACTTAAATCACCCGCCGAATGCCTGTCCAACCTGATTCATCTGCGTTTACTGGGCTGCGAAATATCAGTCGACGACTTTGGCGCGGGTTTTTCTTCGCTACAACGCGTATGTGAATTGCCCTGTACGGAGTTGAAGCTGGATATGAGTTTTGTCCGAAATCTAAGACAAAACCGCCGCACTAGAACGGCAGTCGCC
>JBCECW010000217.1:0-6647 GCA_039207785.1 Pseudomonas sp.
CTCAAGTTCTGGCTAGCCCGCGTCTGCACCGCCAGCGGCTTTCAAATGCTCACCGTGGCCATCGGCTGGCATATGTATCAGCTCACCGGCAACGTCATGGACCTGGGCTGGGTCGGCCTGGTGGAGTTTCTGCCGCGCGTGCTGTTTATGCTGCACACCGGCCATGTCGCCGACCGCTATGACCGGCGCAAAGTCGCGGCCCTGTGCCAAGGCCTGCAAGCGACCATCGCCCTGGCGCTGGTGATAGGCAGCACCAGCGGCGATGTCACCCGCGAGATGATTTTTGTCCTGGCCTTTTTGCTCGGCAGCACCCGCGCCTTCGAGATGCCAGCCACCCAGGCGCTGCTGCCCAGCCTGGTGCCCGCCGCGCTGTTTCCGGCGGCCATCGCGGCTTCGTCGTCGGCAATCCAGACCGCCACCATCGTCGCCCCGGCCCTCGGTGGTTTTCTCTATGCCTTTGGCAGCATCTGGGTCTATGCCCCCACTACGGCGCTGTATGTGCTGGCCTGCTGCCTGATGCTCAGCCTGCCCAAGCACCAGGCCAAGCTGAACCAGGAGCGGCCGTCGATGCAGTCGCTGCTGGCCGGCATCCGTTTTATTCGCAGCCGCCCGGATATCTTCGGCGCCATTTCCCTGGACCTGTTCGCCGTACTGCTTGGCGGCGCCACCGCCTTGCTGCCGGTGTTTGCCAAGGACATTCTGCTTACCGGCCCCTGGGGCCTGGGCATGCTGCGCTCGGCGCCGGCAGTGGGCGCGCTGTTGATGGCGTTCTGGATTGCGCGTTTCCCGATCAAGCGCAAAGTGGGCCGGGTGATGTTTATCGCCGTCGGCGTATTTGGCGTGGCGACCATCGCCTTCGGCCTGTCGACCTCGTTCTGGTTCTCGCTACTGGTGCTGGCGATTCTCGGCGCCGCCGACATGATCAGCATGGTAATTCGCGGTGCCTTTGTGCAGCTGGAAACCCCCGATGCCATGCGTGGCCGCGTCAGTGCGGTAAACGGTTTGTTTATCGGCGCCTCGAATCAGCTCGGTGAGTTCGAGTCCGGCCTGACGGCTCACTGGCTAGGCACGGTCAATGCGGTGGTGCTGGGTGGCGTCGGCACGCTGCTGATTACGGGCACCTGGTACAAGCTGTTCCCCACCCTGGCCAACCGCGAAACCCTGAGCGCCCCCGAATCGAACGAGCAGGCCTAGGCCGCATCGACCATTCATCGCACGGCCACGCACGTGGCCGTTGCCGCTCCAGCCCGCGCAAACCCTCGCATCGCGCCGCCTCGCTTGGCGCGATCAGCGGGCGCAAACGCAGCGCCGCCCCGTCCTTGACGCTTACAGGGGGAACCATCTGAAAAAAACCGCAGTCGGAACCTTGTCTCGCCTTCGCGCCTAGCGACGTTGGCAAACAGGAATTACGGCGCGGAGGCCTTGTGACTTTCAGTTCCCCAAACGCAGCAACCGGCAAACGCAAACGACTGCGCAACACCCTGAGCACCACCACGGCGCTGGTGGCTTTTATGGCAGCCGGTCAGCTCTGGGCCTTTAGCCTGGACGACGTTGCCGACAAGGCCAAAGCCCTGGCCGCACAAAAGTACGTGGTGCCCAAAAGCAACTTGCCCAGCGAGTTCAGCGAGATGAAATTCGCGGACTACCAGAAGATCCGCTTCCGCTCTGAAAAGGCCGAATGGCAGAACCTGCAAACCCCGTTCAAGTTGTCGTTCTATCACCAGGGCATGCACTTCAATACGCCGGTGAAGATCAACGAAGTCACCGCCACCACCGTCAGCGAAATCAAATACGACCCCAGCCGCTTTGACTTTGGCGACCTCAAGTTCGACGCCAAGGCCACCGAACAATTGGGCTACGCCGGCTTTCGCGTGCTGTACCCGATCAACAAGGCCGACAAGCAAGACGAGATCATGACCCTGCTCGGCGCCAGCTATTTTCGCGTGATCGGCAAGGACCAGACCTATGGCCTGTCGGCGCGTGGCATGGCCATCGACACCGCCCTGCCCTCGGGCGAAGAGTTTCCCCATTTCAGTGAGTTCTGGATCGAGCGGCCCAAGCCCGGCGAGAAGCAATTGGTGATCTATGCCCTGCTGGATTCGCCGCGCGCCACCGGCGCTTATCGCCTGGTGCTGCGCCCCGGCACCGACTCGGTGGTGGATGTGAAAACCCGTATGTACCTGCGTGAAAACGTCACCCAGCTAGGCGTGGCGCCGCTTACCAGCATGTACCTGTTCGGCGCCAACCAGCCGCCGAAAACCCTGAACTATCGCCGCGAGCTACATGACTCCAGCGGCCTGTCGATTCATGCCGGCAATGACGAGTGGATCTGGCGCCCGCTGAACAACCCCAAGCACTTGGGCGTCAGCAGCTTTGCCGTGGAAAACCCCAAGGGTTTTGGCCTGCTGCAACGCGGCCGCGAGTTTTCCCATTACGAAGACCTCGACGACCGCTACGACAAACGCCCCAGCGCGTGGATCGAGCCGCAGGGCGATTGGGGCAAGGGCACGGTCAACCTGGTGGAGATTCCCACCGCCGATGAAACCAACGACAACATCGTGGCCTTCTGGAAGCCCGAATCGCTGCCGCCGGCCGGGCAACCGATCGACTTCAGCTACCGCCTGCACTGGAGCATGGACGAGGCTGCGCTCGGCTCGCCGGACCTGGCGTCGGTCAAGCAAACCCTGCGCTCCACCGGCGACGTCAAGCAATCCAACCTGATCCGCGAGCCCGACGGCAGTATTGCCTACCTGGTGGATTTCGAAGGCCCGGCTTTGAGCGCCCTGCTGGAAGATGCGCCGGTGCGCAGCGAAATCAGCCTGGATGACAACGCCAAGCTGATGGAAAACAACGTGCGCTATAACCCCGAAACCAAGGGCTGGCGCCTGACCCTGCGCTTCAAGGTCAAGGACCCGGCCAAGCCGGTGGAAATGCGCGCGGCGCTGGTCAAAGACCTGCCCGTGGAAATGCCGGCGGCCGTGGATGAAGAGCAAGCCGCCGCCAAGCCAGCCGCCGCTGCGGCACCAGCACCCGCCGCCGCAGCGACACCAGCCGATGGCGCTACCGCGCCCGCCACCGAGGCCGCGCCGGCCCCCACCAGCGATGTACCGCCATCGCCACCACCGCCGGTGCAGGTACTGACCGAAACCTGGAGCAACCAGTTGCCTGCCGATGAATAAGCCAGCCGCTATTACCGTGCGCGAATACCTGGCCCATCTGCCGCTGGGTGAAACGCAGCGCGCCGAGCTGAGTGGCAGCCGCTCGCTGCTAGAGGTGCATCGGCGCCTGGCCGCCCAACCGGTGGCCGATAACCAGGCCGCCGTGCAGGCGTCCGTCGCCCAGCGCCTGACCTTGCTCAGCACCGATGCACAGATGCTCGACGCCGATGCCGAAGGCCGCGTGCGCCTGAAAGCCACGCCGCCGATTCGCCGCACGCGGGTGATTCCCGAGCCCTGGCGCACCAATGTGCTGGTGCGTTGGTGGCGCACCCTGCGCGGCCGGGAAAACCCGCCGGCACCACCCAAGCGCGAGCTGCCGTCGGCACGCTGGCGGCATGTGGGTTCGGTGCGGCGCTATATCCTGCTGGCCCTGATGCTGGGCCAGACCCTGGTGGCCGGCTGGTATATGAAAGGCATCATGCCCTACCAGGGCTGGGCGTTTTTCGAGTGGGAGGAAGTGCGCCAGCAAACCCTGCTGCAAACCGCCACCCAGGTGCTGCCGTATTTTCTCCAGGGCAGCATTCTGCTGCTGTTTGGCATTCTGTTCTGCTGGGTGTCGGCGGGGTTCTGGACTGCACTAATGGGCTTTCTCGAACTGCTCACTGGGCGCGACAAATACCGGATTTCCGGGGCCAGTGCCGGCAACGAACCGATTGCGCCCGAGGCGCGTACCGCCATCGTGATGCCGATCTGCAACGAGGATGTGGCGCGGGTATTTGCCGGGCTGCGGGCCACCTATGAATCGGTGGCGGCGACCGGCGAGCTGGCGCATTTCGACTTCTTTGTCTTAAGCGACAGCAACGACGCCGATATCGCCGTGGCCGAGCAGCAGGCCTGGCTGGATCTGTGCCGTGAAACCCAGGGCTTCGGACGGATTTTCTACCGCCGGCGGCGACGCCGGGTTAAACGCAAAAGCGGCAACCTGGATGACTTCTGCCGCCGCTGGGGCAGCGAGTACCGCTATATGGTGGTGCTGGATGCCGACAGCGTGATGAGCGGCGAATGCCTGACCAGCCTGGTGCGGTTGATGGAGGCCACACCGGACGCCGGCATTATCCAGACCGCGCCGCGTGCCTCGGGCATGAACAGCCTGTATGCGCGGATCCAGCAGTTCGCTACCCGGGTCTATGGCCCGCTGTTTACCGCCGGCCTGCACTTCTGGCAGCTGGGGGAATCGCACTACTGGGGGCATAACGCGATTATCCGGATGCAGCCATTTATCGAGCACTGCGCCCTGGCGCCATTGCCGGGCAAGGGCGCATTTGCCGGGGCGATTCTGTCCCATGACTTTGTCGAGGCCGCGCTGATGCGCCGTGCCGGCTGGGGCGTGTGGATTGCCTATGACTTGCCCGGCAGTTACGAAGAGTTGCCGCCCAATCTGCTCGATGAACTCAAGCGCGACCGCCGCTGGTGCCACGGCAACCTGATGAACTTCCGCCTGTTTATGGTCAAGGGCATGCACCCGGTACACCGCGCGGTGTTTCTGACCGGGGTGATGTCGTATTTGTCGGCGCCGCTGTGGTTCTTTTTCCTGCTGTTATCCACCGCGCTGCTGGCCACCAATACGCTGATGGAGCCGCAGTATTTTATGGAGCCGCGCCAACTCTATCCGCTGTGGCCGCAGTGGCATCCGGAAAAAGCCATCGCGCTGTTTTCCACCACCGTGGTGCTGCTGTTTTTGCCCAAGCTGCTGAGTGTGGTGCTGGTCTGGGCCAAGGGCGCCAAGGCCTATGGCGGCAAGTTGCGGGTCACCCTGTCCATGCTGCTGGAAATGCTCTTTTCCATTTTGCTGGCGCCGGTGCGCATGCTGTTTCACACCCGTTTTGTGCTGGCCGCATTCCTCGGTTGGGAAGCGGTGTGGCATTCGCCCAGCCGCGACGATGGCTCCACCACCTGGCGCGAGGCGGCGCTGCGCCACGGCCCGCAAACCTTGTTGGGGGCGCTGTGGACGGCGCTGGTGGCCTGGTTGAACCCGAGTTTTTTGTGGTGGCTGGCGCCTATTGTTGGCTCGCTGATGCTGTCGATTCCGCTGTCGGTGCTGTCCAGCCGGGTGGGCCTGGGGCTCAAGGCCAAGGATGAGCAGCTGTTCCTGATTCCCGAGGAATACCAGCCGCCGCGCGAGCTGCTGGCCACCGATGAGTACAACCACGAAAACAACTGGCATGCCCTGCATAACGGCTTTGTGCACGCCGTGGTCGACCCCAAGCAAAACGCCCTGGCCTATGCCTTGGCCACCGCGCGCCATCGCCAGGCCGAGCCGCTGGAATGGCAGCGTAGCGAGCAGGTTCGCCATGCCCTGAAAGTGGGGCCGCAGCAGCTGGAAGGTAAGGCGCAGATGGCGCTGTTGAGTGACCCGGTGGCGCTGGCGCGACTGCATGCCGCGGTATGGGCTGAGGAGCAGCCCGGCGAGTGGATTAGCAGTTGGCGCGAGACCATTGCCAAGGATCCGCATGCGCCGTTGTTGCCGTTGCCGGCGGTGGGTGGGAGTGCGGTGCCGGCTTGAAAAGCTAAAACCCTCTCCCCAACCCTCTCCCGCAGGCGGGCAGAGGGGGCTAACGGAGTTGTGTCAGTTAGATCGAGGTTAGGCTCCCCTCTCCCGCTGGCGGGAGAGGGGCTGGGGGAGAGGGCCGCTCTTACTACACCAACGCCGACAACCTTACATCCGCCCCCAACACCCGCTGCAACTGCCCACTGGCGGTAAACACCGGCACCGACACGGTGAAGCAGAATGCGTCCGTGGCCGAGGAGCGATACACCGGGGTGATATGGCTGCTCAATTGCTCGGCCACGGCACGGAACCAGGGGCGTTGCGACCAGTTGCGACCCTTGCAGCTCTCGCCTTGCGCCAGGCCTTCGGCAAACACGTTCTCGCTTAATTGCGTGCCGTCGCTGCCCACCAGGTAAAACAGTTCGAAGCGTGGATCGCGCCGCAGGGTCTCCTGCAAAAAGGCCTCTGCCCGGGCGCTATCGCCGTGCAACGCCGCCTCCATGGCCAGGCGCTCGACGCTGGCCTGCACCTCGCGGTGAATCTGCAAACGAAAGCCGCCCAAGCCATCGAGCAGGCGGTCGCCACTGCTGCGCACGGCCTGGCTATGGGTCAGTACCTGGCCGGCTTTGCCCAGCAGGTCGGCGGCCACACCGGCGATGTTCTGCACATCGCCATTGATGGCGTGCACGGCAATGCCGATCTGCTCAGTGCCGGCTGCGATATGGCCGACGCGCTGGTCGAGCTGGTCCATGGCCACGCGGGTATGGCGCAGGTCTTCGCCCATGCGCGTCATGCCCTCGCGGCCATCGGCCACCGCGCTGTGCATCTGTTGCCCGGCGCTACCGAGCTGGGCCATGCCGTCGCGAAAACGCTCGATAATCTGGCTGACCTGGCCGGTGGCCTCGGTGGTGTGCCCGGCCAGGCGCCGCACTTCATCGGCC
>JBCECW010000218.1:0-4110 GCA_039207785.1 Pseudomonas sp.
ATCCACGGGTCGGTGCCGAAGGAGTCGGCTTTGCTGCCGGTGACCAGGTAGGCGTCGAAGCGTTCGTCATCTGCGGGGTAGTTGCCTTCCACCACGTTGTAGATGGTGAATTCGGCGGCGATGGGCTGGCGAGCGAACAACTGCTCGAACATGCGGCCATAGCTCTGGTATTGGTCAACCAGTTCCGGACGCAGGATGTCTGTTTCCAGAATGCAGATACGTAACGACATAAGGGTTTTCCTGAAGCGATGTAGGTGAAGGCCAACTGTTTGTTTTATTTAACATAGCCGAGCGCGCAAAGAAACCCATAAACCGCCGGCCGTCTTGCTTTCGTTAATTCGGCGTGGAATTGGCCGAGGAAAACGCCCGCGGGTTTTTCGTCAATAAAATTTTACGAACCGGCCAGTTTGTTGAGCATGGCCGTACTCCCCTCGCCCGGCGCTGATAGTGCCGCTGCGCTGTATCACTGGCCTCGATAGTCACCATGCCGACCATTCACTTCTGGCTTAGCCGGCCCTCGGCAATCATGCGACCCATCGGGCACTAGCACTCACTCACGAGCCGCCCACCCTAGATGAGGATTATCGCCATGAACAAATTCGGAGCCATTGCCAGCCTTGTAGCCGCCTCGGCCTTTGCCAGCCACTTGAACGCCGAGCTGTATCGCAGCGCCGACAAAACCCCTGCGCCGGTGAAAACCGAGCAGAAACAAGCGCGCCGCTAAGCCGGGAAAGGAAAGGAGAACGCCATGGGCAGCATGTTCAGTGAAACCGGCAAAAACGCCTATGGCGTGACCTACGCCACCCTCGACGAACGCGGTTTGCACTTTGAAAGCGAGTTAGCCATCCAATTGCTGGATGGCCCGTTGGTGACCTTGAAGATGCCGACGCAGATCAGCGAGCGGCAGGCCATTGGCCAGTTGGTAAGCGCATTGGTGCGCTGAGCGCACCCTACGAGATCATCGTCAGCCCCGTAGGGTGCGCTCCGCGCACCAAGCGATTTAGAACCCCTGCCCCTTAGCCGCTTTCTCCAGCAACAACGCCGGCGGCAAGAACCGCTCACCGTATTGCTCAGCCAAGTACTGCGCGCGGGCCACAAAGTCTTTTAGCCCGTACTGGTTGATAAACTGCAGCGCGCCGCCGGTCCAGGCGGCAAAGCCGATGCCGAAGATCGAGCCGATATTGGCATCGGCCGTCGACAGCAACACGCCCTCCTCTACGCAACGCACGGTTTCAATCGCCTGGATAAACAGAATGCGGTCGCGCACATCTTCCTGGGAGATTTGCGCATCAGCCTTCTCGAAGCGGCTTTTCAGCTCCGGCCACAGGTGTTTCTTGCCGCCGGCCGGGTACTCGTAGAAACCACCGCCAGCGGCTTTGCCCGGGCGTTTGTATTCGTTAAGCATCAGGTCGACCACAGCAAACGCCGGGTGCGCGGGAATCTGCTTACCTTCGGCCGCCAGGTCCTTTACCGTTTGCTGGCGGATATGGTTCATCAGGCTCATCGACACTTCGTCGCTGATCGCCAACGGCCCCACCGGCATACCGGCCTTGCGCGCTTCGGTTTCGATCATCGCGGCATTGACGCCCTCGCCCAACATGGCCAGGCCTTCGTTGGTAAAGGTGCCGAATACCCGCGAGGTAAAGAAGCCGCGGCTGTCGGTGACGACAATTGGCGTCTTGTTGATCTGCATAACGTAGTCAAAGCCACGGGCCAGGGTTTCATCGCTGGTATGGGCGCCTTTGATGATTTCCACCAGGGGCATCTTGTCCACGGGGCTGAAGAAATGCAGGCCGATAAATTTGTCCTGTTTTTCCACCGCCGTGGCCAGGCCGGTAATCGGCAGGGTCGAGGTGTTGGAGGCAATTACCGCATCGGCCAGGGCATGGCGCTCGGCGGCGGCAGTGACCTTGGCCTTGAGCTCGCGGTCTTCGAACACCGCTTCGATAATCAGGTCGCAGCCGGCAAAGTCGGCTTCATCGGCAGACGGCTTGATACGGGCCAGAATGCCGTCGCGTTTTTCCGCGCTCATCTGGCCACGGCCGACTTTTTTGTCCAGCAGCCCAGCCGAATAGCTTTTGCCTTTTTCCGCGGCTTCCAGCGACACGTCCTTGAGCACCACCTCGATACCGGCCACTGCCGAGACATAGGCGATACCGGCGCCCATCATGCCGGCACCGAGCACGCCGACTTTCCGCGTTACGTACTTGGGCTGGTTGGCCGGGCGCGAACCGCCGGCGTTGATTTCATTGAGCTGGAACCAGAAGGTGCCAATCATGTTTTTGGCCACCTGGCCGGTGGTCAGCTCGGTGAAATAACGCGCTTCGATCAGTTGCGCGGTGTCGAAATCCACCTGCGCGCCTTCCACGGCGGCGCACATGATTTTCTCCGGCGCGGGGAAACAGCCTTTGGTTTTATCGCGTAGTACCGACGGAGCGATGGCGAGCATTTGCGCCACGTTCGGGCTCGACGGCGTGCCGCCGGGAATCTTGTAGCCCTTTACGTCCCATGGCTGCACGGCGCTCGGGTTGGCGGCGATAAAGGCGCGGGCCTTGGCCAGCATCTCGTCGCGGTCGGCAGCGATCTCGTGGATTAGCCCGGCCTTCAAGGCTTCGGCCGGACGCACTTTTTTGCCTTCGGCCAGGTACGGCAGGGCTTTTTCCAGACCCAGGATGCGCACCATGCGCACCACCCCGCCGCCGCCCGGCAACAGGCCGAGGGTGACTTCCGGCAGGCCCAGCTGCACGGCGCTGCTGTCCAGGGCGATACGGTGATGGCAGGCCAGGCAGATTTCCCAGCCGCCGCCCAACGCGGCGCCATTGATGGCTGCTACCACCGGCTTGCCCAGGGTTTCCAGGCGGCGCAGTTGACCCTTGATATTCAGGATCATCTGGTAGAAGTCGTTGGCATCGGCCTTGGTGACCTTGATCAGCTCATTGAGGTCGCCGCCAGCAAAGAAGGTTTTCTTCGCGGAGGTGACGATCACCCCGGCGATCTCGGCCTTTTCCGCTTCCAGGCGCGCAACGGTGGCGGCCATGGCTTCGCGGTATACGCCGTTCATGGTGTTGGCGCTCTGCCCGGGCATATCCATGGTCAGGACGACGATATTGTCCTGGCCTTTTTCATAACGGATGGCGTCAGTCATTTTTCTTATCCTTAAACCCGTTCAATGATGGTCGCGATGCCCATGCCACCGCCGACACACAAGGTCGCCAGGCCATAACGCAGATTGCGTTTTTCCAACTCATCGAGCAGCGTGCCGAGAATCGCGCAGCCGGTGGCGCCCAGCGGGTGGCCCATGGCGATGGAACCGCCGTTGACGTTGACCTTCTCCTCGCTGACGCCCATGTCCTTCATAAATTTCATCACCACCGAGGCAAAGGCTTCGTTGACTTCGAACAGGTCGATGTCGTCCACGCTCAGGCCGGCCTTGGCCAGCACTTTGCGGGTGGCCGGCGCCGGGCCGGTGAGCATGATGGTGGGGTCGGTGCTGGTGACGGCAGTGGCGACAATGCGCGCGCGGGCTTTCAGGCCCAGCTCTTTGCCCTTGGCCGCCGAGCCAATCAGCATGGCCGCAGCGCCGTCGACGATGCCGGAGCTATTGCCCGGCGTATGCACGTGGTTGATGCGTTCCACGTGGCTGTATTGGCGGATGGCCGTGGCGTCGAAGCCCATCTGGCCCATCATTTCGAAGCTCGGCTTTAGCGAACCGAGGCCTTCGAGGGTGGAGTCGCCACGGATAAATTCATCGTGATCGAGCAGCACGATGCCGTTCTGGTCGGTCACCGGAATCAGCGATTTCTTGAACGAACCATCGGCGCTGGCGCGGGCGGCTTTCTGTTGCGAGCGCAGAGCGAAGGCATCGACGTCGGTGCGGCTAAAGCCTTCGAGGGTGGCGATCAGGTCGGCGCCAATGCCTTGCGGCACAAAGCTGGTGCTTAGGTTGGTTTCCGGGTCCATGACCCAGGCGCCGCCGTCGGAGCCCATGGGCACGCGCGACATCGATTCGACGCCGCCTACCACCACCAGGTCTTCGAAACCGGAGCGCACTTTCATCGCGCCGAGGTTGATGGCTTCCAGGCCCGAGGCGCAGAAGCGGTTGATTTGCAC
>JBCECW010000218.1:4120-6633 GCA_039207785.1 Pseudomonas sp.
GACATCCAACTTGGCGACCATGGGCGCAGTCTTGGCGATATCGGCGCCCTGATCGCCGACTGGGGTCACGCAACCCAGGACAATATCGTCGACCTGGCTGGTGTCGAGGTTATTGCGTGCTTGCAAGGCAGTTAGCAGGCCGGCGATCAGGTTGACGGGTTTGACGCTGTGCAACGCGCCGTCCTTTTTGCCCTTGCCGCGCGGGGTACGCACCGCATCGAAAATGAATGCTTCGGTCATGACATCCTCTGGCCTTCTGCTGAAGGACTGGCTATCGGCACTGCGTCCAACCACGTGCAGCGCCTGTTGTTGTATGCCGCTACACCATAACCGCCGAGCGCCCAGGCTCAATGACCGAAATGCTCAGGGCCATTGACCGCATTGCTCAGACGAATGGTCATTGGCCGTCCAGGCCACGGCGCACGCGGCGAAGCGTCTGGCTCAAGGGTTGGTTGCTGATATCAACTTTTGGCATAACCGGGGGGCACAAGCAGCGCTTTTCTTGATACCAAGTCTTCTAAGCCCCGTGTGACGCGGGCTCTAGTGTTTACCTAGCTAACGTTCATAGAGCTAGGGCGTCGCTGCCGGGTTTTGCCGGAGCGACTTATCGACTGAGCCAAGGCGTGACGGGGCCTGAAGTTGCCTGAGCCGGCGCGCGCCAACAAGAACAAAGGCCAACTGCCATGTTTAAACAACCGAAAATCCGCCAAGCCGGATGGATAGTCTTTGCCACCACCGTTGTTTTGATTCTTCCCAATCTTTCGCGGCTTATAGGCTGAGCCACTCAAACCGTAGGATGGGTAGAGCCGTCAGGCGAAACCCATCGTTACGCGACTTGATGGGTTTCGCTGCGCTCTACCCATCCTACGTTCTAGAATTCGCGACATCTTCTGATGGAGCGATTGCATGCGCGGGATGTTCGCTGTTTTTCTAGTGCTGCTGGGGCTACCTTGCCTTGCAGCTGATCTGACGCTTGCCCTTCCTGGCGGTACTCGAACACTGAACACCGCCGAGCTGCTCAAGCATCCGCAAACCCAAGCCCTGACCATCGCCAACGACGTGGCCTACCAACGGCCCATGCACTACCGCGCGCTGCCCGTGGCGGCGTTATTGGCGGGGGTAAAGCCCGGTGATCATCTGCAAGTGGTGGCCCTGGATGGTTTTGCCGCCGAGTTGCCGGCCGCGCCGCTGCTGCAAAAAACCGGCAGCCGCGCCTGGCTGGCGATAGAAGACCCGGCCGCGCCCTGGCCGGCGCTGGGCAAAGGCAAGTCCAGTGCCGGGCCGTTCTACCTGGTGTGGAGCGACCCGCAAACCGACCATATCGGCCCCGAGCAGTGGCCATTCCAGGTGGCCACGATTCGCCGCCTGGCGCCGGTGGCCGAACGTTTTCCAGCACTGGCACCGGCCAGCGATGCGCCAGCCGATGTGCAGGCTGGTTTTGCCCAATTCCAGAAAAACTGCCTGGCCTGCCATCGCCTCAATGGCGGCGGTGATGCCCAGTTCGGCCCCGACCTGAACGTGCCCCATAGCCCCACCGAGTACTTTGCCGACGGCTACCTGGCCAGCTATATCCGCGACCCGCAAAGCCTGCGGCGTTGGCCGCAAGCCAAAATGCCGGGGTTTAGCGCACAAGTGCTAAGCGATCAGGAGTTGCAGCAGGTGATTGCCTACTTGCGGCATATGGCCGGGCGCAAGGCCCAGTCCCCTCTCCCGCTTGCGGGAGAGGGTTAGGGAGAGGGCGCGGCCGCAAGCCGATCGCCGTTTGCGCGAAAAAGCCCCTCTCCCCCAGCCCCTCTCCCGCAAGCGGGAGAGGGGAGTTAAAACGTCCCGCATAAAAATATCCCGCCTCCCGCAAAAAATCTTTTCCGGTTTTTTTCCCGCCATCCGTTACATAACTGCGAATAAATCTCATAAAGCAGTTATTGCCAACACTAGAGACCTTCAATGTCCAACGTTCAGCTGTCACCCCTGGCCGCCGCCGTGCGCAGAAAAACCCGCGCCCTGTTGTCTCCTACCCTGCTCGCCCTGGCGTTGAGCAGCCCGTTGCAGGCCCTGGCCCAGCCGGTGGCGCTGGATATTCCGGCGCAAAGCCTGGTCGGCGCCCTTAACGCCCTGGCCCAGCAAGCCAATCTGCAATTGCTCTACAGCCCGGACGCGATCAAAAACCTGCGCACCCAGCCGCTCAAAGGCAACCTGGAGCCGGCCCAGGCGCTGAACCAGTTGCTGCAAGGCAGCGGCCTGACCTACGAGCTCAACGGCAATAGCGTGACCCTGCGCCCCTTGAGCGCGGACGAGCGCACCGAGCTGACCCCATCGACCATCGTCGGCCAGGGCCTGGGCGTCACCACCGAAGACAGCGGCAGCTACACCTCCAACGTCGCCACCATCGGCAAGGGGGAGCACAAGCTCAAAGAGATCCCCCAGTCGGTGTCCATCGTCACGCGTAAGGCGATGGATGATCAGAACCTCAATACCCTGAACGAAGTGCTGGAAAAAACCACCGGCATCACCAC
>JBCECW010000219.1:0-6629 GCA_039207785.1 Pseudomonas sp.
GGGTTGGAGCCGGTGACTTCGTTAAGAATCAAACCGGCAGCACGGCCACCCAGGTTGCTATTGCCAAGAATCACGCCGCCCAACTGGGTTTCGGTGAACTTGTCGGTGGCGTTATTGAGGATCAGGCCCTGGGGATCGACGTTGTAGTCAGTGAACTTGTTATGCGAGAGCCCGCCGGCCGAGGGCGCGGCGATATTGATGATGGGTACGCCATTGGCGGCTTGAGTAATCGAGGTGTTGCCGCCAGCATTGGCATCAACGCTTAGCTCAGCAGCAGTACTTAGTAGGGGATTTAGTAAAAGAACGCCCATCAACAGACAGGCAATACGGCGGAAAAAACGACTGTGCACATCCATGTCGGCGTCTCGTTTTGCAGCGGGGCTAAGGCTGCAAAAACTACGGACGGCACAACGGGCTGGCTGCCAGCTAGCGCTGAGATAGCTGTGGGAAGGCGAATTTTCTGAGGCGGAAGTAGGTGATCAGCGCTAAGGCTCTAACCCCAGAAACAACAACGGCGACCCCAGGGTCGCCGTCGCTTATTCACTTACGCCTGTATCAAGCGATTTCGATCATCTCGAAATCCAGCTTGCCGACGCCGCAGTCCGGGCACAGCCAGTCTTCCGGGACGTCTTGCCACAGGGTGCCGGCGGCGATGCCTTCATCCGGCCAACCCAGGCTTTCGTCATAGATCAGGCCACAGACCACACATTGCCACTTCTTCATTTCGCTACTACCTCAATTCTTCAGGCTGCTCGTCAGGCTTCTTGGCGCGGCGGTCGATGGTTGAAAATGCCGCCAGGCTCCCTCGGCTTTGTACTGATCGAAGCGTTGGGAATCAAGCACCATTAGGCTCCTCCGTGCTTTAGCTGGGGTGAAAACGTAGCGAGCGAAGGGTAGGCAAGGCAAAAGCTGGCGAGAAAAGCGGAGTTGGCTGCAGCCAATGAGCATTTTCTCGCCAGCTTTTAACGCTGCATAACCGAGCGCAGTAGTTTTCAGGCATAGGCGTATTCGCCGCCACGTTCCAGGGCGCGTTGGTACGCGGGACGGGCATGAATGCGCTCAAGGAAGGCTTTCAGCCGTGGCCGGCTAGCGTCCAGGCCGGCGCGCGAGGCGGCGGCTTCCAGGGGAAAGCTCATCTGGATATCGGCAGCACTAAAGGTCTCGCCGGCAAACCACTGGCTTTTGCCCAGCTCACCCTCGAGGTAGTCCAGGGTCTGGCGCAGTTGCGGGTTGATATAGGTGCCTTTCATCTTTTGCGAAATGCCACGGGCAATCGGCTTGACGAAAAACGGCATAGGCGCGCGCTCCAGGGTGTCGAACACCAGCTTGAGCAGCAGCGGCGGCATGGCCGAGCCCTCGGCAAAGTGCAGCCAGTATTTGCAGCGCAGGTAGTCGGGCGTGCCGGCGGCGGGCAGCAGGGCCTGGCCGTAGCGCTCGGCCAGGTATTCGATAATGGCCCCGGACTCCGCCAGCGTCAGCTCGCCATCGGTAATCACCGGCGATTTGCCCAGCGGGTGCACGGCACGCAGCTCGGGCGGCGCCAGCATGGTCTTGGCGTCGCGCTGGTAGCGCTTGATCTCATAGGGCGTGCCGATTTCTTCCAGCAGCCAGAGAATGCGCTGCGAGCGCGAGTTATTCAGGTGGTGGACGGTAATCATGGCGCGCTCCCGGAAAGTGGTTATTAGTCGCCGGACGTTAGCCTGCCACGGGCAAAAAGGCCAAACATGCTAAGCTCGCCGCCCCGTTTGCCGCCGATGTGTTTGCCCGTGCCGCACGCCTCTTTTGCCGATACCACCACCTGGCTTGACGCCGACCAACTGCAACCTGCGCCCAGTCCTGCCGAGCTGGACTGGTTGTTTGATGACGGCTCGCTGACCCGCCGTCTGATTGCCCTGTCGGGCGATGCCTTTAGCGTCACGCCCCTGCAAGAAAGCTGGCAAACCCTGCGCAGCGACGAATGCCAGGCGCTGAATGTGCGCGAAGGCAGCGTCGGCTGGGTGCGCGAGGTGTATCTGCGCGGCCATGGCCAGCCGTGGGTGTTCGCCCGCAGCGTAGCGCCGCGCAGCCAGTTGCTGGAATCCGACCTGCATATGGATGAACTGGGCAGCCGCTCCCTGGGCGAGCTGCTATTCAGTGACCAGGCCTTTAGCCGTGGCCCAATGCAGGTATGCCGTTATCCCCGGCATTGGCTGCCCGCCGACGTCAGCGCTGCCGAGCTCTGGGCGCGGCGCTCGTGTTTTAGCCGCGATGGCCTCGGCGTACTGGTGGCCGAAGTGTTTTTGCCGGCGCTCTGGGCCGCTGCCGACGCCGCCGTTTGATCGCCCTTCCAAGGAGCCGAGCCTGATGTACACCCGCTTGCTGCAGTCACTGAACCATCTCCACCCACGCGCGTTCGACTTTATCCAGTTGATGCGTCTGGAGCGCCCCATTGGCATTTATCTGCTGCTGTGGCCCACCCTGTGGGCGCTGTGGGTGGCCGCCAAGGGTGTGCCGTCGCTGGGTAACCTGGTGATTTTCACCCTGGGGGTGATTCTGATGCGCTCGGCCGGCTGCGTGATCAATGACTATGCCGACCGTAATTTCGATGGCCATGTCGCCCGCACCAAGGGCCGCCCGCTGGCCACCGGCAAGGTCACGCCGAAAGAGGCACTGGTGCTGTTCGCGGTGCTGGTGGCGCTGAGTTTTATCCTGGTGCTGTTCACCAACCTCACCACCATCCTGATGTCCTTCGGCGCCCTGGCGATTGCCGCCACCTACCCCTTTATGAAGCGCTACACCTTCTACCCGCAGGTGGTATTGGGCGCGGCGTTTTCCTGGGGCATGCCCATGGCGTTTACCGCCGAGACCGGCGAGGTGCCTACCGCCGCCTGGCTGCTGTTTCTGGCCAATATCGTCTGGACCGTTGGCTACGACACCTACTACGCCATGGCCGACCGCGAGGACGATTTGAAGATCGGGGTGAAGTCCACCGCCATCCTGTTTGGCGACGCCGACCGGGTAATCATCCTGATTCTGCAAAGCACCGCCCTGCTGTGCCTGGCCCTGGCCGGTGCGCGCTTCACTATGGGTATCTGGTTTTTACTCGGCCTGTTTGTGGCGGCCGGCTGCTTTGCCTGGGAATTCTGGAGTACCCGGAACCGTGAGCCACAGGTGTGCCTGGCGGCGTTTCTGCACAACCATTGGGCCGGGCTGGCGATTCTGGTCGGCATCGCCCTGGACTTCGCCCTGCGCACCACGGCGTAAGGGCTTGGTGCGCTCCGCGCACCAGCCGGTTTGCCGAAAGCGCAGCAGCGTTCTGTCACACAGCTGCAATAATTCCGTTATCTAATGCGGCGCAAGACAGATTAAACGACCCGAGGTTTGCTCCATGGTTGGTAAAAACATCCTGATCGTTGATGACGAAGCGCCGATCCGCGAAATGATCGCCGTCGCGCTGGAAATGGCGGGGTACGAGTGCCTGGAAGCCGAGAACACCCAACAGGCCCACGCCATCATCGTCGACCGCAAGCCCGACCTGATCCTGCTCGACTGGATGCTGCCCGGCACCTCCGGTATCGAGCTGGCCCGGCGCCTGAAACGCGATGAGCTGACCGGCAATATCCCGATCATCATGCTCACTGCCAAGGGTGAAGAGGACAACAAGATCCAGGGCCTGGAAGTGGGCGCCGACGATTACATCACCAAGCCGTTCTCGCCCCGCGAACTGGTAGCCCGCCTGAAAGCGGTATTGCGCCGCGCCGGCACGGGCGACACCGACACCCCGATCGAAGTGGGCGGCCTGTTGCTCGACCCGATCAGCCACCGTGTGACCATCGACGGCAAACCCGCCGACATGGGCCCCACCGAATACCGCCTGCTGCAGTTCTTTATGACTCACCAGGAACGCGCCTACACCCGCGGCCAGCTGCTGGACCAGGTCTGGGGCGGCAACGTGTATGTAGAAGAGCGCACCGTCGACGTGCATATCCGCCGCCTGCGCAAGGCCCTGGGCGAGGTGTACGAGAACCTGGTGCAGACCGTGCGCGGCACCGGGTATCGTTTCTCTACAAAGAGTTAGGTCGGGAAAACCCCCAACGTGAATCAAGACTGGCGTGGCGTTGTTATCCGCCGCTTGTTACTGCTGATCGCCGGCTGCCTGCTGGTCGGCCTGATCACGGGCGAATACGCCTGGAGCCTGGTGGTGGGCCTGGGCGCCTACCTGGGCTGGACCCTCGTACAACTGCTGCGCCTGCACAACTGGCTCAAGCATCACCAGACCGACCAACCACCGCCCGATGGCTATGGCCTGTGGGGCGAGGTGTTCGACAGCATCTACCACCTGCAACGGCGCGACCAACGCGTGCGTGGCCGCCTGCAAGCGGTGATCGACCGGGTGCAGGAGTCCACCGCGGCGCTTAACGATGCCGTGGTCATGCTGGATAACGACGGCAACCTGGAATGGTGGAACCGTGCGGCGGAAACCCTGCTGGGCCTGAAAACCCCGCAGGACAGCGGCCAGCCGGTGACCAACCTGGTGCGTCACCCGCGTTTCAAAGACTACTTCGAGCTGCCCGCGCACCCCGAGCCGCTGGAGCTGGTTTCGCCGGTCAACGACCGCATGCACCTGCAGTTCCATATCACCCAGTACGGCAACGGCGAGCACCTGATGCTGGTGCGCGATATCACCCGCATGCATCAGCTGGAGCAGATGCGTAAGGACTTTATCGCCAACGTCTCCCACGAGCTGCGCACGCCGCTGACGGTAATTGCCGGCTACCTGGAAACCCTGCTGGATAACGTCGCCGACGTAAATCCGCGCTGGCTGCGCGCGCTGCAACAGATGCAGCAGCAAGGCGGGCGGATGCAGAACCTGCTCAACGACCTGCTGCTCTTGGCCAAGCTGGAAGCCACTGACTACCCCTCGGATAACCAGCCGGTGGCCGTCGACCTGTTGCTGCTGTCGATCAAGGGCGATGCCCAGGCGCTGTCCAACGAGCGCAACCATCG
Source organism: Pseudomonas sp. (assembly GCA_039207785.1). Taxonomy (GTDB): domain Bacteria; phylum Pseudomonadota; class Gammaproteobacteria; order Pseudomonadales; family Pseudomonadaceae; genus Aquipseudomonas. Next base: position 4,987 of record JBCECW010000219.1, read on the forward strand.
CATCAGTCTGGAAGCCGACCAGACTATCCGCCTCAAAGGCAGCGAAGCGGAACTGCGCAGCGCCTTCTCCAACCTGGTGTTCAACGCGGTGAAATACACCCCGGACAACGGCGAAATCCGTGTGCGCTGGTGGGCCGACGAGCACGGCGCGCACCTGGCCGTGCAAGACAGCGGCATCGGCATCGACGCCAAGCACCTGCCGCGCCTGACCGAGCGTTTCTACCGGGTGGACTCCAGCCGCGCCTCCAACACCGGCGGCACCGGGCTGGGCCTGGCCATCGTCAAGCACGTACTGCTGCGCCACCGCGCGCGCCTGGATATCAGCAGCGTACTGGGCAAAGGCAGCACATTTACTTGCCACTTTGCCCCAGCCCAGGTGGTCAGACGTTAACCTGGGCGCCGCGCAATGCTGGGCAAGCGCCTCGCGAGCGGCTAGTCTGCTGATCTGGCCGCGCCGTTGCACGGCCCCCTAGCCACGCTTTCACTACCCTCTGGACACTCTGAACCACCCCTATGGACCCTTCCCCTAGTTACGCCGCCGCCACTTATTTCGCCGATTTCGGCCTTATGCTTTTCGCCCTTCTGCTGGTTCTGCTCAACGGCTTTTTCGTTGCCGCCGAGTTTGCCATCGTCAAACTGCGCGCCACCCGCGTGGAGGCCATCGCCGACAAGAACGGCTGGCGCGGCCGCATCCTGCGCACGGTTCACAGCCAACTCGACGCTTATCTTTCTGCCTGCCAGCTGGGTATCACCCTGGCCTCGCTGGGTCTGGGCTGGGTGGGCGAGCCGGCCTTCGCCGAGCTGTTGACCCCGCTGCTGCACAGCCTGGGCGTGGACTCGCCGCAACTCGTGCACGGCATCGCGTTCTTCACCGCGTTCTTTATCATTTCCTACCTGCATATCGTGGTGGGCGAGCTGGCCCCCAAATCCTGGGCGATTCGCCAGCCCGAGCTGCTGTCGCTGTGGACTGCCGCGCCGCTGTACCTGTTCTACTGGGCCATGTACCCGGCCATCTTTATTCTCAACGCCAGCGCCAACGCCATCTTGCGTATCGCCGGCCAGGGCGAGCCCGGCCCGCACCACGAACACCATTACAGCCGCGACGAACTGAAGCTGATCCTGCACTCCAGCCGTGCCGGCGACCCCAGCGACCAGGATATGCGCGTGCTGGCCTCGGCGGTGGAAATGGGCGAACTGGAAGTGGTCGACTGGGCCAACTCCCGTGAAGACCTGGTGTACCTGGAACTGAATGCCGAGCTGCATGAAGTGTTTGCCGTATTCCGCCGGCACAAATACAGCCGTTACCCGGTGTACAACGAAGAAACCGAAGAGTTTGTCGGCGTGCTGCATATCAAGGACTTGCTGCTGCACCTGTCCCTGCTGGAAATGCTGCCCTCGGCGCTGAAGATCAGCGACCTGATGATGCCGGTGGAGCGCGTGACCCGGCATATGCCGCTGTCCACCCTGCTGGAAGAATTCCGCAAGGGCGGCTCGCACTTCGCCCTGGTGGAAGAAGCCGACGGCAAGGTGATTGGCTACCTGACCATGGAAGACGTGCTGGAAGCCCTGGTGGGCGATATCCAGGACGAACACCGCAAGGCCGAGCGCGGCATCCTCGCCTACCAGCCGGGCAAGCTGCTGGT
>JBCECW010000220.1:0-1986 GCA_039207785.1 Pseudomonas sp.
GCGCGGCACAGGAAGTCCACGTCCAGTTCACCACAGCGCACTTCCACCTGCGGGTAATCACGGCGCAGGGTTTCCAGTTCCGGCGGTTGCTCGCGGGTGTCGGCGACCGCAAAGGCAATGCCCCGGTTCGCCAGGAAGCGAACCAGGGACATGCCGCTCTTGCCGAGGCCGACAACGATGCGGAATTGGTCGGAAGCGATCAGGCTCATGCTGTCCTCAACGCAGTTTCAAAGTAGCGAGGCCGATCAACACCAGAATGACGGTGATGATCCAGAAACGAACGATGACCCGTGGCTCGGGCCAACCCTTCAACTCGAAATGGTGGTGAATCGGTGCCATGCGGAACACGCGCTTGCCGGTCAGCTTGAAACTGGCGACCTGGATGATCACCGACAGGGTTTCCATCACGAACACGCCGCCCATGATGAACAGCACGATTTCCTGGCGGACGATCACGGCGATGGTGCCCAGTGCCGCGCCCAGTGCCAGGGCACCGACGTCGCCCATGAATACCTGTGCCGGGTAGGTGTTGAACCAGAGAAAGCCCAGGCCCGCACCGACCAGTGCCGAGCAGAACACGATCAGCTCACCGGCGCCGGGTACATAAGGAATCAGCAGGTAGTCGGCGAATTTGATGTTGCCCGACAGGTAGCAAAAGATGCCCAGTGCGCCACCAACCATCACGGTGGGCATGATGGCCAGGCCGTCGAGGCCGTCAGTCAGGTTGACCGCGTTGCTGGAGCCGACGATCACAAAGTAGGTCAGCACCACAAAACCGACGCCCAGCGCGATGCTGGCGTCTTTGAACACCGGGATGATCAGGGTGGTTTCAACCGCGCTTGGCGCAGTAACAAACAGGAAGATTGCCGCGCCCAGGCCAAACACCGACTGCCAGAAATACTTCCAGCGGCTCGGCAGGCCCTTGGAGTTCTTTTCGATCACTTTGCGGTAGTCATCGACCCAGCCGATGCCGCCGAACAGCAGGGTCACCAGCAGTACCACCCACACATAGCGGTTGGTCAGGTCGGCCCACAGCAGGGTGCTGATACCGATAGCCGAGAGAATCAGCGCGCCGCCCATGGTGGGCGTGCCGGACTTGGACAGGTGCGACTGCGGGCCATCGTTACGTACGGCCTGGCCGATCTGGCGAATCTGCAGGGTGCGGATCATCCACGGGCCCAGCCACAGCGACAGCGACAAGGCGGTCAATACCCCGAGAATCCCGCGCAGGGTCAGGTATTGAAAGACCGCGAAGCCCTTGTAGAACTGTTGCAGGTACTCGGCCAACAGCAGCAGCATTTAATGACTCCCCTGAGTGCCGCACAAAGCCGCGACGACGTTTTCCATCGCCGCGCTGCGCGAGCCTTTAATTAGAATGGTGGTGTTGCCCGGCTCAGCACTGACGGCAGCGATCAGGCTGCCCTGATCGACAAAGTGCTGGCCATTGGCGCCGAAGGCAGCCACGGCGTGGGCCATATTCGGGCCGACGGCATAAAGAGCATCGACTTTTCCGGCGGCGTAGGCGCCGACATCGCGGTGGCCTTGTTCAGCCCACTCGCCCAGTTCACCAATATCGCCAAGAACCAGAACGGTCCGACCGGAGAAGGCCGCGAGTATATCAATGGCCGCGCACATGGACGTCGGGTTGGCGTTGTAGGTGTCGTCGATCACCCGCGCGCCATTGGTCGCCAACTGCGCTACGGCGCGGCCTTTGACCGGCTTCACGTTTTCCAGCCCGGCCTTGATACTGACCAACGGCACACCCAGGGCCGCAGCAGCCGCCGCTGACGCCAAAGCATTGGCGACGTTGTGGTTACCCAGCAGGTTGAGCTGCACCTTGGCACTGCCCTGGGCGCTATTAAGGGTAAAGAACGGGCAGCCACGGGCATCGCGGCCCAACTGGCTGGCATGGAAGTCGGCCTCACGGTTGCTCAGGGCAAAGGTCAGCACCTTGCGCAGGCCGGCGCGAATCTTCCAGATACCGAA
>JBCECW010000220.1:1996-6629 GCA_039207785.1 Pseudomonas sp.
TCGAGGTTAAGCACGGCGATACCGTTGGCACCCAGGCCGTCGATGATTTCGCCTTTGGCCTGGACGATCTTGTCGGCGCCACCGAACTCGCCGATATGGGCGGTGCCGGCGTTGTTCAGCACCGCCACATGCGGCTTGGCCAGGCTGACGGTGTAGGCGATCTCACCAATACGGTTGGCACCCAGCTCGATCACGGCGCCTTGATGGTCGGCGTCCAGTTCCAGCAGGGTCAGCGGCACACCCAGGTCGTTATTGAGGTTGCCACGGGTGGCCAGTACCGGGCCGCTGGTGCCAGCGCGCAGGATGCTGGCGAGCATTTCCTTGACCGTGGTTTTGCCGCTGGAACCGGTAATGGCCGCCAGCGGGCCGGTGTAAGCCTGACGATTCAGCGCCGCCAGTTGGCCGAGCGCCTGACGGGTATCGGCCACTACCAACTGCGGAATGCTGACGCCCACGGTTTCGCGCTCGACCAACGCCGCCACCGCGCCCTTCTGGGTGACTTCCTGCAGGTAGCTATGGCCGTCGAAGCGCGGCCCGGTCAGAGCAATAAACAGTTGGCCCGGGGCAATTGCCCGGCTGTCGGTGCTTACGGCACTAAAGGTGGCGTCGGCGCCCACCAGGCAACCGTTGAGGGCGTTGACCACTTCGCTCAGGCGCAGGGCTTTAATCATGGGCGGCCTCCCACGCAGCCAGGGCATTGGTGGCTTGGTGCAGATCGGAGAACGGCTGGCGTTCGCCGTTGATTTCCTGGTAGTCCTCATGGCCCTTGCCGGCCAGCACGATGACATCGGCGGCATCGGCAGCGGCGATCAGTTGGGCAATGGCTTGGCCACGGCCGTAAACAAACTGGGCGTTTTCCGGTGCCTTCAGGCCCACACGGATATCGGCAAAGATCTGTTCCGGCGCTTCGGTGCGCGGGTTGTCGTCGGTGACCATCACGCCATCGGCCAGGCGCTCCACCACTTCAGCCATCAGCGGACGCTTGCCGCGGTCGCGGTCACCGCCGCAGCCGAACAGGCACAGCAGCTTGCCGGTGGCATGGGGACGCAAGGCGGTGAGGACTTTTTCCAAGGCGTCCGGGGTGTGGGCATAGTCGACCACCACCAGCGGCTTGGCGCCGCCACCCAGGCGTTGCATACGGCCAGCCGGGCCTTCCAGCTGCGGCAGTACGCGGAGGATTTCATCCAGCGGGTAGTCCAGGCCGAGCAAGGCCCCCACCACGCCGAGCAGATTGCTCAGGTTAAAGCGGCCCAGCAGTGAGCTGCGCAGACTGCCCTCGCCTTTGGGGGTGACCAGCTTGGCGCGCACGCCGTGGTCGTCGAACACCGCTTCGCTGCAATAGAGGTAGGCGTTGCGGTCTTCAAGGCTGTAGGTAATCAGACGCGATTCATGGGTTTCGCCGGCCAGTTGGCGGCCGAAATCGTCGTCCAGGTTGATCACCCGGCAACGCAGGCTCGGCCAGCGGAACAGCTTGGCCTTGGCTTCACCGTAGGCCTGCATGGAGCCGTGGTAATCGAGGTGGTCGCGCGACAGGTTGGTAAATACCGCCACGTCGAAGTCCAGGGCGGCGACGCGGCCCTGGTCCAGCCCATGGGACGACACCTCCATGGCCACGGCGCGGGCGCCGGCTTGTTTCAGGTTGGCCAGCACCGCTTGCACGCCAATCGGATCGGGCGTGGTGTGGCGGCCTTGTTCCAGCTCATTGTGGAAACCGGTGCCGAGGGTGCCGACGATGCCGCAGCGCTCGCCAAAATGGTCCAGAGCCTGGGCAATCAATTGGCTGATGCTGGTTTTACCGTTGGTGCCGGTCACGCCTACCAGATGCAGGCCGCGGCTTGGCTCGCCATAGAAACGGCCGGCAATGGCCGACAGTTGGCCAGCCAGGTTTTTCAACGGCACCAATTCAGCGCCTTCAGCACTGATGGTTTGCGCGCCTTCGGCTTCATAAGCCACGGCAGCGGCGCCACGGGCAATGGCGTCGGCGATATGCACACGGCCGTCCTGTTGCCCGCCAGGTACGGCCAGGAACAAGTCGCCTGGGCGCACTTTGCGGCTGTCCAGGGTCAGCTCACGGATCAGCACCGAGCTTTCGGCTTGCGGCAGCAGTTGGTTCAGTGGCATTGGCATTAGCGCGCTAACCCCCGAGGAATGGTGACTGCCACGGCGGGCTGGACATCGGCCGGCGTCAGGTTGTCTGGGGCAATGTTCATCAGGCGCAGGGCGCCGGCCATGACTTTGCCGAATACGGGAGCGGAGATCAGGCCGCCGAAGTAGGCGCCGGTGCTCGGCTCATCCACGACCACCACCATGGCGATACGCGGGTTGCTGATCGGTGCAAAGCCGGCGAACAGCGAGCGGTAGGCGTTGGCGGTGTAGCCCTTGGTGCCGACGGTGGCTTTACGCGCCGTACCCGACTTGCCGCCCACGTGGTAGGCCGGCACCTTGGCGCGGAACACCCCAGTGGGCGCTTCGACTACCTGTTGCAACATGCCTTGAATGGTCTTGGCGGTGGCCTCGGGAATCACCTGTACACCGTCTTGCAAACGGCCATCGGCACGGGTCATGGTCATCGGCACGCTGCGACCGTTATTGGCCAGCACGGCATAGGCATGGGCCAACTGGATGGCAGTGACCGACAGGCCATAGCCATAGGCCAGGGTGGCGGTTTCGGCTTTCGGCCAGATACGGTGGTTAGGCAGGTTGCCTACGCGCTCGCCCGGGAAGCCCAGGCCGGTATCCTGGCCCAGCCCCACTTGCTGCATCACGTTGTAGATCGGCTCGGCGCCGATATCGAAAGCAATCTTGCTGATGCCGACGTTACTGGACTTGATCAGGATGCCGGTCAGGTCCAGCACGCCTTCGTTCTTGGAAACGTCGCGAATGGTGTATTTGCCGATCTGCAGGGTGCCCGGGTACACGTCCACGGTATCGGTCGGTTTCCAGCGCCCGGTTTCCAGGGCGGCGCTCATGGAGAACGGCTTGACCGTGGAGCCTGGCTCGAACACGTCGATCATGGCGCGGTTACGCATCATGGCCGGCTGCAGGTTGCGGCGGTTGTTGGGGTTGTAGGTCGGCTGGTTGACCATAGCCAGCACTTCGCCGGTTTTTACATCCAGCATCACCAGGCTGGCACCCTTGGCGCCGAACTCGGTGACCACATTGCGCAGTTCGCGGTGGGCCAGGTATTGCAGGCGCAGGTCGATGGACAGCGCCAATGCCTTACCGGCTTTGGCGTTGCGGGTAACTTGTACGTCTTTGATCAGGCGGCCACGGCGGTCTTTCAAGACTTCACGCTTGCCCGGCACGCCGGACAGCCATTGATCAAACGCCAATTCCACGCCCTCGCGGCCGTGGTCGTCGATATCGGTAAAGCCCACCACGTGCGCGGTCACTTCGCCGGCCGGGTAGAAACGACGAAACTCCTCGATGGAGTAGACGCCTGGCACTTTGAGGTCGAGCACTGACTGGCCCTGTTCCGGGGTCAGCCCCCGCACCAGGTACATAAATTCGCGCCCGGCATTTTCCTCCAACCTGGCGGCGAAGGCTTTTGGCTCTTGCCCCAGTGCGGCGGCCAACGCTGGCCAGCGATCTTTACCGGCTTGCAGTTCTTTGCCGTTGGCCCACAGGGTGGTGACCGGGGTACTGACGGCCAGCGGCTCGCCATTACGGTCGGTAATCAGGCCGCGGTGCGCGGGAATCGGCACATGGCGCACGCTGCGCGCGTCGCCCTGGCCTTGCAGGAAGGCATGGTCGAGCACTTGCAGGTCGATGATGCGCCAGCAGATGGCAGCCACCATCACCCCGAGCAGGCCGAGCACCACGCGGAACCGCCACGGATAGAGCGCGCCTTCAAGCTTCATCATGGCGCCACCATCCGTACTTCGGCAGGCTCGGGAATGCGCATTTTCAGCTGTTCGCTGGCCAGGGTTTCAATGCGGCTATGGGCGGTCCAGGTACTTTGTTCAAGAATCAGGCGGCCCCACTCGGCCTGCGCCTTGTCGCGCACGCTGAGTTCGCCATACAGGGTATTGAGCAGTTGACGGTTCCAGTGGGCGCTGTAGGCCACGGCAATGGCCGATACCAGCACGGCGACGAACAGCGCCAGCAGCACCGTGCTGCCGGTCGGCAACGGCTTGGCGAATGTGCGGCTCAACGCAGTTTCTCCGCGACACGCATTACCGCACTGCGCGAACGTGGGTTGGCCGCCTGCTCGGCGTCAGACGGGAACTGCGCCTTGCCGATGGTGCGAATCTTCGGTTCGAACTGTACGGCGCGTACCGGCAGGTTGCGCGGCAGGTTATCGGCCTCACCTTTAACCAGGCGACGCATAAAGAGTTTGACGATGCGGTCTTCCAGGGAATGGAAGCTGATCACCACCAGGCGGCCGCCGACTTCCAGAGCATCCATGGCCGCTTCCAGGCCACGCTCCAGGTCACCCAGTTCGTTGTTTACATGGATGCGCAGCCCTTGGAAGGCACGGGTAGCTGGGTTCTTGCCCTTTTCCCACGCTGGGTTGGCGACTTTCAGTACTTCGGCCAGGTCGGCGGTGCGTTCGAACGGCTGCACTTGGCGGCGTTCGACCACGGCACGAGCCATGCGCTTGGCGAAGCGCTCTTCGCCGTATTCCTTGAAT
>JBCECW010000221.1:0-6628 GCA_039207785.1 Pseudomonas sp.
CGACCCCGATGACCTGCTGCTGCAAGGCAGCCAACTGAGCGTGGGAGGGCGTCCCTGATGGGCAACCAGGTGTATGCCAATAACCGCGAGATCTCCTGCAAGTCGGCGGACGGCAAGTCCATCGCCGCCTTTCCGGACGTGTGCTTTACCCCGCCCCAGGCGCCGCCTACGCCCATGGGGGTGCCGATTCCCTACCCCAATACCGGGATGGCCAGCGACACCACCAACGGCACGCGCACGGTAAAGATCACCGGCAAGGAGATCATGCTCAAGAACAAGAGCTACTACAAAACCAGCTACGGCGATGAAGCCGGCTGCGCGCCGAAGAAGGGCGTGATCACCAGCAAAAACAAGGGCAAGGTGTACTTCACCTCGTGGTCGATGAACGTCAAGTTCGAGGGCGAAAACGTGGTGCGCCACCTCGACCTGACCACCCATAACCACGCCTCCATGCCCGGCAACACACCGACCTGGCCCTATATGGACAAGATGGCGGTGGCCAAGGAAACCGGCCCGTGCAAGGAAGAAATCAAGCGCGAGAAAAAAGCCTGCGAGGGCTTCAAGCCCAATGGCGACAAAGACCCCTGCCCGCCGGTTACCGCCCTCAAAGCCGCCAAGGCCGCCCATGCCCTGACCGCCAAGGACTCGCCGGCGCGGGCCAAGGCCACGCTCAAGGTCAACGCCGAGTACGAAGCTCTGGCAAAGAAAAATGCCGGTAACGAATGCCTGCAGGCGCGGCGTTGCATGCTGGTGCCCTACAAGCCGAAAAAGCCGCAGCCCGGTTGCTGCCCCGGCCAGACCGGCCACCACCTGATCGAAGCCTCGGCGTTCTATGAGCCGGGCTCGCGCAAGGCCGGCGGCACCATGCGTGCCGATTTGAAGAAAAGTAAATACGACGCCGCCAAGGCGCCCTGCGTGTGCGCCGAAGGGCCGAACAACACCACCGCCACCCACGGCTTGATGCACACCTACCAAGGCGTGCGGGCCAAGCAGTTGGCACCCAATGGCGGCACCTGGAGTATCGAAACGGCGGCCACGGTCAGCGCCGTGGCGATGAATATGGTGTTCAAGACCTCCTGCGACCCCAAGTGCACCGAGGCACAGATTCACGCGTACCACGGCCAGAAGGGCGTGGACATCGACCGCAAGAAACAGATCGTCGCCTCGCCCAGTGGGCGTACGGAAGACCAGGCCGCGTCCAACGCCTGGGCCTCCTACGACAAGGCGCAGGCGGCAGCCAAAGGTCAGGCGGCGGCCAAGTAAGCCCCGGCGGCAGTTAACAAGGTGAAGTACCCATGAGTGTGGAAGAGAAGGGAACCCCCGGCCAACTGAAGAAGATTGGCTACCGCTTTACCAGCGGCGCCCTGCGCTCGGCGCAGATGGCCTATGTGATGTGCATCGACCCTGGCCTGGATGAGGAGAAGTTGCCGCACACCGTGCTCGACGTCTGGGATACCGACGAGGCCGAGGATTGGGCCACCGCCAAGATTCTGCGCTGGAACGCCTGCTCCACCTGCGTGGCGCAAACCCCCAAGCGCCAGTCGGTGACCATCGGCGAGCACGGCCATGTGTTTGTCTTCGGCAGCGGGGATAACCACGAGGAAAGCATCACCTTGCCGGGCGGTACCCTCAACCTGCTGCGCGAGGTGCGCTGCATCGACGGCGAGGCCTATGCCTGTGCCATGGACCGCCAGGTGTTTCGCCGCCTGGGCCAGGATCACTGGCAGGCCATCCACGGCACGATGCCCGAGCAACCGGCGGACGATCCGGTGTTCGGCTTCGAGTCGATCCACGGCTTTGCCAGCGACGATATCTATGCCGTGGGCTGGCATGGCGAGATCTGGCAGTTCAACGGCAAACAGTGGCGGCGCTGCACCAGCCCCACCAACGTGATCCTGACCCGGGTGTTCTGCGCGGACGATGGCCTGGTGTATATCGCCGGCCAGCAGGGCGTGCTGCTGCGTGGCCGCGACGACAGCTGGGAAGTGATCGACCACGAGGACACCGAGGCCGATCTGTGGGACCTGCAGTGGTTCGACGGCGCCCTGTATATCTCCACCATGTACAGCATCTTCCGCTTGCACGGCGAGCATCTGGAGCTGGTGGACTGTGGCGATGCCACCCCGGGTTCGTGCTACCACCTGGACAGTGCCGACGGCATTCTCTGGTCCATTGGTGCCGACGATATCGTGCAATTTGATGGCCACACCTGGACGCGCATCGAGTAAGCCGCCAGGACCAGACACACCTCATTGATGCAGTGGCCAGCGTGCCGCTGCCAGGACGAAAGGGAGAGCGAGATGAGTGAGATCAGCCGGGTTGCGCTGTTTGGCAAGTTGAACAGCCTTGCCTACAAGGCCATCGAGGCCGCCACCGTATTCTGCAAATTGCGCGGCAACCCCTATGTGGAAATTGCCCACTGGTTTCACCAGATACTGCAGTTGCAGGACTCCGACCTGCATCAGCTGGTGCGCCAGTTCAATATCGACCCGGCGCGCCTGGCCCGTGACCTGACCGAGGCGCTGGACCGCCTGCCGCGTGGGTCGACCTCGATTACCGATCTGTCTTCCAACCTGGAAGAAGCGGTGGAGCGTGGCTGGGTATACGGCAGCCTGATGTTTGGCGAAAGCCAGGTGCGCACCGGCTACCTGATCGTCGGCCTGCTCAAGACCCCGAGCCTGCGCCATGGCCTGCTGGCGCTGTCGTCCGAGTTCGACAAGATCAAGATCGAAGCGCTGACCGAGCGCTTTGCCGAGTACGTTGGCAACTCGCCGGAAAATGCCCTGACCGCCAGCGACGGCTTTAACGCTGGCGCCGTGCCGGGCGAAGCCAGCGGCGCCATGGCCCCCGGCGCCCTGGGCAAGCAGGAGGCGCTGAAACGCTTCACCATCGACCTCACCGAGCAGGCCCGCAGCGGCAAGCTCGACCCCATCGTCGGCCGTGACGACGAGATCCGGCAGATGGTCGATATCCTGATGCGCCGCCGGCAGAACAACCCGATCCTGACCGGTGAGGCCGGGGTGGGTAAAACCGCCGTGGTCGAAGGGTTTGCCCTGCGTATTGTCGCCGGCGATGTGCCGCCGGCCCTCAAGGATGTCGAGCTGCGCGCCCTGGATGTCGGCCTGTTGCAAGCCGGCGCCAGCATGAAAGGCGAGTTCGAGCAGCGCCTGCGCTCGGTGATCGAAGATGTGCAGGCCTCGGCCAAGCCGATCATTCTGTTTATCGACGAAGCCCATACCCTGGTCGGTGCCGGTGGCGCCGCCGGCACCGGTGACGCTGCCAACCTGCTCAAGCCGGCACTGGCGCGTGGCACCCTGCGGACCATCGCGGCCACCACCTGGGCCGAGTACAAGAAACATATCGAGAAAGACCCGGCCCTGACCCGCCGCTTCCAGGTGGTGCAGGTGGAGGAGCCGTCCGAGCACAAGGCCATTCTGATGATGCGCGGCGTGGCTTCGACCATGGAACAGCACCACAAGGTGCAGATCCTCGACGAAGCCCTGGAAGCCTCGGTGAAGTTGTCGCACCGCTATATTCCCGCCCGCCAGTTGCCGGATAAATCCGTCAGCCTGCTGGACACCGCCTGCGCCCGTACCGCCGTCAGCCTGCACGCGGTGCCGGCCGAAGTGGACGATAGCCGCCGGCGTATCGAGGCGTTGGTTACCGAGTTGGCGATCATTCGTCGCGAGCAGACCATCGGCATCGCCACCGGCGAACGCCAGCGTGTGGCCGATAGCCTGCTGGCCGAAGAGCAGGAGCGCCTGGCGGGCCTGGAAGCGCGTTGGGCGGAAGAAAAGACCCTGGTCGATGAGCTGCTGGCCACCCGCGCCAAGCTGCGTGCCGGCGCCGAAGCGGTGGATGACACCAGTAGCGAGCCCGCCGCCGAACCAGCCGTGCTGGACGATGCCGAGCGCGCCAGCCTGCAGGCGCAGCTGGCCGATATCCAGCAACGCCTGAGCGCCTTGCAGGGCGAGAACCCGCTGATTCTGCCGACCGTGGATTACCAGGCGGTGGCCTCGGTGGTCGCCGACTGGACCGGGATTCCGGTCGGGCGTATGGCGCGCAATGAAATCGAGACTGTGCTCAACCTCGACAGCTTTCTGCAGAAACGCATCATCGGCCAGGACCACGCCCTGAAGATGATCGCCAAGCGCATCCAGACCTCGCGCGCCGGCCTGGACAACCCGAGCAAACCGATTGGCGTATTTATGCTGGCCGGCACCTCGGGCGTGGGCAAGACCGAGACGGCCCTGGCCCTGGCCGAAGCCATGTATGGCGGTGAGCAGAACGTGATCACCATCAATATGAGCGAGTTCCAGGAAGCCCATACGGTGTCCACCCTCAAGGGCGCGCCACCCGGCTATATCGGCTATGGCGAAGGTGGTGTGCTGACCGAGGCGGTGCGGCGCAAACCCTACAGCGTGGTGCTGCTGGACGAGGTGGAAAAAGCCCACCCGGACGTGCACGAAATGTTCTTCCAGGTATTCGACAAGGGCGTGATGGAAGACGGCGAAGGCCGGGTGATCGACTTCAAGAACACCCTGATCCTGCTTACCACCAACGCCGGTACCGACCTGATTGCCAGCCTGTGCAACGACCCGGAACTGATGCCCGAGCCCGATGCCATCGCCAAGGCGCTGCGCGAGCCGCTGCTGAAGATTTTCCCGCCGGCCTTGCTCGGCCGCCTGGTGACCATTCCGTACTACCCGCTGAGCGACGACATGCTCAAAGCCATCACGCGCCTGCAATTGCAGCGGGTGAAAAAACGCGTCGAAGCCACCCACAAGGTGCCGTTCGAATTCGACGACGGCGTGGTCGACCTGATCGTCTCGCGCTGCACCGAAACCGAGAGCGGCGGGCGCATGATCGACACCATCCTGACCAACACCCTGCTGCCGGACATGAGCCGCGAGTTTCTTACCCGCATGCTCGAAGGCCGGCCACTGACCGGGGTGCGCATCAGCCGCGTCGAGGGCGATTTCCACTACGACTTCGGCGCCCAGGCATAACCCGGGCCCGGTTAGAGAACGCATATGGCACTTACGCAAAGTACCCGCCTGGCCCGAGTCGACAGCCCCCTGGGCGCCGATGTGCTGCTGTTGCAACGCATGGATGGCGTCGAGGAACTGGGCCGTCTGTTTGCCTACGACCTGCAGCTGGTTTCGGAAAACTCCTCGGTCAAGCTCGACGCCCTGCTGGGTAAGCCGATGAGCGTGGCGCTGGAGCTGCACGACGGTTCCTTCCGCCAGTTCCACGGCATTGTCAGCCAGTGCAGCCAGGGCGCCGGCATTGGCCAGTACTCGGCGTACCGCGCCACCCTGCGGCCGTGGTTCTGGCTGCTGTCGCGCACCTCCGATTGCCGGATTTTCCAGAATATGAAGGTGCCGGACATCATCAAGCAGGTGTTCCGCGACCTGGGTTTTTCCGACTTCGAAGACGCCTTGAGCGACAGCTACCGCGAGTGGGAATACTGCGTGCAGTACCGCGAGACCAGCTTTGATTTTGTCAGCCGGTTGATGGAGCAGGAGGGCATCTACTACTACTTCCGTCATGAGAAGGAGCGCCATGTGCTGGTGCTGTGCGACGCCTATGGCGCGCACAAGACCGTGGCCAACTACACCTCGGTGCCGTTCTATCCGCCCAGCGGCGAACAGCGTGAGCGCGACCATATCTACGACTGGCAGCTGGCGCACCATGTGCAGCCCGGTTCGCTGGCGCTCAATGACTACGACTTCCAGCGCCCCAGCGCGCGCCTGGAAGTGCGCTCGGTGATCAGCCGCCCGCATACCCGTTCCGACTACCCGCTGTACGACTACCCCGGCGAGTACGTGCAAAGCGGCGATGGCGAGCACTACGCCCGCACCCGTATCCAGGCGATCCAGACCCAGTACGAGCGCGTGCAGTTGCGCGGTCGGGCACGGGGTATCGGCTCGGGCCATCTGTTCAAGCTGAGCAATTGCCCCCGCGATGACCAGAACCGCGAGTACCTGATCGTGGGCGCGCGCTACACCCTGGTGCAGGAGTTTTTCGAAACCGGTTTCAGCGAGAGCGAAGGCCAGTTTGAAAGCGACCTGGACTGCATGGACGCCAGCCAGGCCTTCCGCCCATTGCCAACCACGCCGCGGCCCATCGTCCAGGGGCCGCAGACGGCGATGGTGGTGGGGCCCAAGGGCGAAGAGATCTGGACCGACCAATATGGCCGGGTCAAGGTGCACTTCTATTGGGACCGCCACGACCAGTCCAATGAAAACAGCTCGTGCTGGATGCGCGTGTCGCAATCCTGGGCGGGGAAGAACTGGGGCTCGATCCAGATTCCGCGTATCGGCCAGGAAGTGATTGTCGGCTTTCTCGAAGGCGACCCCGACCGCCCGATCATTACCGGGCGGGTGTACAACGCCGAGCAGACGGTGCCCTACGAGCTGCCCGCCAATGCCACCCAGAGCGGCACCAAGAGCCGTTCCAGCAAGGGCGGCACGCCGGCCAACTTCAACGAAATCCGCATGGAGGACAAGAAGGGCGCCGAGCAGCTGTTTATCCACGCGGAAAAGAACCAGGACATCGAGGTCGAGAACGACGAAACCCACTGGGTCGGCCATGACCGCACCAAGACCATCGACCACGACGAAAC
>JBCECW010000222.1:0-6626 GCA_039207785.1 Pseudomonas sp.
GCCATGACCTTGCTGGCCATTCCAATTCTCGGCATCTTCGCCGGCATCTCGGCGCTGTCGTCCATATTCGGCGGATTGCTGGTGATTCTTGGCGTGCTGGCCATGATCGTGATCGGCGTATTTATCGGCGCCAAGCGTCTGCACGATATCGGCTGGTCGGCCTGGCTGTGGCTACTGCTGCTGGTGCCTGCGGTCGGCAGCGTATTTGCCATCATCATGCTGGTGGTGCCGGGCACGCCCGGGCCGAACCGCTATGGTCCGCCGCCGCCCCCCAACAGCAAAGGCGTGATCGTGCTGGCCTGGACCATGCTCCTGGTGCCAATCATCGGTATCCTGGCCGCCATCGCCCTCCCGGCGTACCAGGGTTATGTACAGCGTGCCGAAGAGGCCGCCTACTCCGCCGAGCCTTCGGCCGATATGGTCGCACCGGCCGAAGCGGTCGAGCCTGCGGAACCTGGCGAGCCAGCGGACGAAGCCGAGTCTTACGACGATTCTGACAACGAATAACCCTGCACTTATCTGTATCCCACTAGCCGCGCGGAGAACCCCATGCCCCGTTATGCACTGGTAACCGGGGCCTCCAGCGGCATCGGCCTGGCCTTGGCAGAAGCCCTGGCCAGACGCGGACGCAACCTGATCCTGGTGGCGCGCCAACGCGATGTACTGGAAAGCGTGGCCTGCGAATTCGCGCAGCGCTTTGGCGTCGAGGTGCTGTTTCGCACCTGCAACCTCGCCCACCCCACCCAACTCACCGGCCTGATCCACGAACTGGAACAGGACGATGCCCCTCATATCGACTTGCTGGTAAACAACGCCGGCCTCGGCACCTCTGGCCCATTCCTGGACAGCGACTGGGGCCGCGAGCAGCAGCAACTCGAGGTCAACCTGCTGGCCCTTACCCGCCTGTGCCACGCCATCGGCAACCGCATGGCGCTGCAAGGCGGCGGGCAGATTCTGAATGTGGCCTCGGTGGCGGCGTTCCAGCCGGGCCCGTGGATGAGCAGCTACTACGCCGGCAAGGCCTACGTGCTGCACCTGTCCGAAGGGCTGCGTGAAGAGCTGAAGGGGCGCGGGGTCAAGGTGTCGGTGCTGTGTCCCGGACCGACCCGCACGGCGTTCTTTCGCGGTGCAGCCATGGAAATGGGCAAGCTCGCCAACAGCAAGCTGATGATGAATGCCGAGGAGCTGGCCCTGTACACCGTACGGGCGCTGGATAAAAACCGCGCCATTATCATTCCCGGCTGGCGCAATCGCCTGGCGGCGCGCAGCTCACGCTTCGCCCCGCGTTGGCTGGTGCGCAAACTGGCCGGAGCGATCAACCAGCGTTTTACCGCGCACTAGCCCGCCGGCACCGTGCGGCCATGGGCCCAGGCCCGTAGCCCGGCGAGGTCTTCGGCCATCACCACCGACAGCGGCGCGGTGCTGCTGATATTGCGCAGCAGCAAGCCCTGATCCACCGCCTGCTGTTGCGCCTGCCCGGCATACAGGGCGCTGACCACCACCTGCTCGATTTCCGCACCGGTGAAGCCATCGCTGGCCAGCGCCAACTGCGGCAGGTCGAAGCCCTGCGGGTCCAGCTCCCGGCGCAGCAGGTGGATACGGAAGATATCGGCGCGGGTATCGGCATCGGGCAGGTCGACAAAGAACAGCTCATCGAAGCGGCCTTTGCGCACCAGCTCCGGCGCCAGGCGGTCGATGGCATTGGCGGTGGCCACCATAAACACCGGCGCCTTGCGCTCGGCCATCCAGGTCAACAGGGTGCCCAGCACGCGCTGGCTGACGCCGCCGTCCTGATCGCCGCTGGCCAGGCCTTTTTCCACCTCATCCATCCACAGCACGCAGGGCGCCATCTGTTCGGCCAGGCGCAGGGCTTCGCGCAGGTTGCGCTCGGTTTCGCCAAAGAACTTGTTGTACAGGCAGGCGAAATCCAGGCGCAGCAACGGCAGGCCCCAGAGCCCCGCCACAGCCTTGGCGGCCAGGCTCTTGCCACCGCCCTGCACGCCCACCAGCAGCATGCCCTTGGGCAGGTCGGCAGCTTTGCCGGCGAGGAAGATATCCTGCCGCTCGGCCAGCCAACGCTTGAGGTTAACCAGGCCGCCGACCTCGGCAAAACGTGCGGTGTCGTGCTCGAAGCTGAGCACGCCTTCGAGGTCCAGCAGCTTGAACTTGGTTTTGTTCAGCTCCGGCAAATCTTCCTGGGTAATGGCGCCGTCGTTGCAGATCACCCCGCGGGCCAGCACCCGCGCTTCGGCATGGCTCATGCCACGGAGGTTTTTCACCACCTGCTGCAAGGTACGGTTATCGGTGCGCACCCGAGCGCCACGGTTACGTTCGCTCCAACGCGCGGCCTCTTCGCGAACGATGGCCAGAAGCTCGTCTTCGGAAGGCAGTGCCAGGGAGAAACGTGCGGCATAGCGCTGCACTTCCGGCGGCAACTTCAGTGCATGGGACACCAGCACCACCGTCGGCTTGTGCTGCCCCTGGGCCATGGCGATTTCCTTGAGCAGGCGCACCAGCTTGGGGTTATCGTCCATAAACGGATGCAGGTCGCACATCACGTAGAGGTTGGGCATCGGGTCGTGTTTGATCAGGCGCAGCGCCGCCTCTGGCTCGAAGCTGGGGGCATCGCCTTGCGGTTCGCCGCCAAAGCCGAGCTTTTGCATGCCCTCGGTCACCGCCCAGGTAAACAGCCCCAGGCCGCGCTTGATCGCGAGGCTAGTGAGGGTTTCCATCACCCGCTGCTCGTCCCAGGACTCGATTACAACCAGCTTCACCTTGGAGTCGAGCACCAACCCCAAGTCGTGGATATCGTTCTTCACACCGGTTCCCTATTGGCATGTGCGCTCGCCGTCAGCGGCGGGCGTGGTTAAACTCCGGCTTTCTTTCGAAAGTGGAGACCTGTCCGTGGACTGTCTGTTCTGCAAGATCGTCGCCGGGGATATTCCCGCACGCAAGCTTTATGAAGACGACCAGGTTGTCGCGTTTCACGATATTGGCCCACAGGCCCCCGTGCATTTCCTGGTGATTCCGAAAAAACATATCCCCACCCTGCTCGATCTGGGCGAGGACGACAAAGCTCTAGCCGGCCATATGCTGTACACCGCCCAGCGCCTGGCCAAGGAGCAAGGCTGCGAACAAGGCTTTCGCACAGTGATGAACTGCAATGAGGATGGCGGGCAGACCGTCTACCACATCCATATGCATGTGCTGGGCAAACGCCAGCTGGCGTGGCCGCCGGGCTGATGCGCGGGTTTATCGCCCTGGGCCTGTGTGCATTGCTTAGCGCACAGGCCGGCGCCGTCGATGTGTTCCATGACACCCTCGATACCCAGGAACCCGGCCCCGAGCTCGTCAAGGTGCCGGCCGGGCAATTCATGTTTGGCGACAGCACCGGGCGGGGTAACTACAACGAACACCCGGCGCAGCTGCTCACCATCGCCAAGCCCTTTGCCATTGGCCGCTTCGAGCTGACCTTCGCCGACTGGCAGCGCTATGCCCGCGCCACCGGCAAGCCGCTGCCCGATAACGAAGGCTGGGGCTTGTCCGAACAGCGGCCTGTCATCCATGTGTCTTGGTTTGACGTGCAGAGTTACTTGCAGTGGCTGTCGAAAAGCACCGGCCAGCGTTATCGCCTGCCCACCGAAGCCGAATGGGAATACGCGGCGCGCGGTGGTAGCAGCAGTTTCTACTGGTGGGGCGAGCAGCTCGACAGCCCGGAAGACCACCCGCGCGCCCATTGCCGCGGCTGTGGTTCGCCACGCTCGGACCAGTACAAGACCAGCCTGGTTGGCCAGTTCGCGGCCAATGCCTTTGGCTTGTACGACACGGCGGGCAATGTCTGGGAATGGACTGCCTCGCGCTTTGTCACGCCCTTCGACGGCAGCGAACAACAGGCCGCCGGCCTGCTCGACCAAAGCCCGCGCGTGGTGCGCGGTGGCGCCTGGAATAGCGGCCCGGGCTACCTGCGCAGCAGTTTTCGTGACATGAAGCAGCCGGGCAAGGATGACTATGCATTAGGTTTCCGTGTGCTCCGCGAACTGCCCTGAATACGGCAAGTGCCGTTTTTGGCAGGTGATTGGAGTAAACTGCCCGCAGACTTTTCCGGAGGTAATCCTATGACTACCGAACGCCACTACTCCCCTGTCGACCGTCTGCTGCTGCAGGCCGACGCGGCCTTGCGCACCTTGCTGCCCTTTAGCGGCCAGCCCTTCCGCCCTTCGCCGGCCCTGGTGCAGCCCGAAACCGAGCTGAGCGCCGACGATACCCGCCACGTCGCTGGTCTGATGCGCGTCAACCACACCGGCGAGGTCTGCGCCCAGGCGCTGTACCAGGGCCAGGCCCTGACGGCCAAGCTGCCCCATGTGCGCAAGGCCATGGAGCACGCCGCCGAAGAAGAGATCGACCACCTGGCCTGGTGCGAACAACGTATCCGTGAGCTGGGCAGCCACCCCAGCATTCTTAACCCGGTGTTCTATGGCCTGTCGTTTGGCGTAGGCGCGGTGGCCGGGCTGATCAGCGACAAGGTCAGCCTGGGTTTTGTCGCCGCCACCGAAGACCAGGTGTGCAAACACCTCGACGACCACCTGACGCAGATTCCTGCCGAAGACGAAAAGTCGCGGGCGATTCTCGAGCAGATGCTCAGCGACGAAGCCCAGCATTCGGCCAGCGCCCTGGAAGCCGGCGGCTATCGCTTCCCCGGGCCGGTGAAGTTCGGTATGAGCCTGCTGTCGAAGGTGATGACCAAGAGCACGTATCGCATCTGATCGTTGCCCATAAAAAAGCCCGCTTCGGCGGGCTTTTTTATTGCTGCGGTGAGCGTTGGATCGCTTGGTGCGCGGAGCGCACCCTACGAGACCGCGCGGGGTCTGATCGACTCGTTTACGCCGAAACCCGGTTACGCGGGGACGTTACGGGCGTAGAAGATCTCCAGCATTTCGTGTTTCACGCGCTTGGTCACCGTCTCGCGTTGCTCGGCGGACAAGTTCTGCGTGGCATCGCCAAACAGGTAGTTATCCAGCTCGAACTCCTTGAGCAGCATCTTGGTGTGGAACAGGTTCTCCTGGTACACGTTGACGTCGGTCATCTGGTAGGCCGCCTGCGTGTCGTCGGAGAGGTAGTTCTGGATCGAGTTGATCTCGTGGTCGATAAAGTGCTTCTGGCCGTGTACGTCACGGGTAAAGCCGCGCACGCGGTAGTCGACGGTAACGATGTCCGAGTCGAACTGGTGAATCAGGTAGTTGAGCGCCTTGAGCGGTGAAATCACCCCACAGGTGGACACGTCGATATCCACGCGGAACGTGGCAATGCCCTCTACCGGGTGGATCTCCGGGTAGGTGTGCACAGTGATATGACTTTTATCCAGGTGCGCGAGGATGGTGTCGGGAAGTGGGCCGGGGGATTCCTCGATCTGGCTTTCGGTCGGCGTGACCGGTTGCTCGGAGATCAGGATGGTCACGCTGGCGCCTTGCGGATCGTAATCCTGGCGAGCGATGTTGAGGATATTGGCACCAATAATGTCGACGACATCCGTGAGAATCTGCGTCAGCCGCGCTGCGTCGTACTCGGTATTGATGTACTGGACGTAGGCCTGCTGGTCTTCCGGCGTTTCCGCGTAGCAGATGTCATAGATGTTGAAGCTCAAGGTCTTCGTCAGGTTGTTGAACCCGTGGAGCTTGAGTTTGCTTTTCACCGTAAGGAACTCTCTTTTAACGATGCGGCAAGGCCGCGTGATCGAGCATGCCCGTCAGTTGTGAACAACACAGCTGCGTAGGACGGTTAACACCTCTTCGCTTTGGCGATTTTGGGTATGGGTTCGGAGCCCTGCGCAAACGGCAGCGCCCCGGAAAAAGGGGCGCCATTATGCAGAGGTCGGCCAGCGGCTGCCAGCGCCTTTGCCACCGGCTTGCGCCTGGCAAAGTGTGCGCCGCTTTTATGATAGGAACGTGTCGGGGGCTAAGCCCGATTATTGGCCCAGCTCGATGATTTCGTAGTCGTGGGTAATTTCCACGCCGCCACGGCCGAGCATGATCGAGGCCGAGCAGTATTTTTCCGCCGACAATTCCACCGCCCGTTTGACCTGGGCCTCTTTCAAGCCGCGGCCCTTGACCACGAAATGCACGTGGATCTTGGTAAACACTTTCGGCTCTTCGTCAGCGCGCTCGGCTTCAAGAAAGGCTTCGCAGCTTTCCACCGGCTGGCGGGACTTCTTCAGAATGCTGACCACATCGTAGTTGGTGCAGCCACCCAGGCCGATCAGCACCATCTCCATCGGGCGCACGCCGAGGTTGCGTCCGCCACTCTCGGGCGGGCCGTCCATGACCACCACATGGCCGCTGCCAGACTCGCCGAGAAAAAGAGCTTCGCCAGCCCACTGAATCCGCGCTTTCATTGCCACGCCTCCGCTGTTAAAAGGGACGGGCAGCTTAGCACAGCCCTATAGACCAACTTACTCAAGGTCGACAGGTCGATAGATAGGTGCCACTGTTAGCCACGTCGCAAAACCGATCAACGGGAGCGGGCGTCTGTTAAGCTGGCGACAATTTACTGGCACACTTGCTCGGATAACTAAAAAAGAACTTTGCTGCTAGACAAAGTGCTGCATCTTAATTTTCTTCGGGGCTAGGGCA
>JBCECW010000223.1:0-6611 GCA_039207785.1 Pseudomonas sp.
TGGCATGTGGTTGGCAGCAGTACTGTTGGTCCAGATGCTCGGGGTGCAGGGAGCATGGGCGGCAACGCCCACACAAATCCGCCTGGCCAGTGAGGTGTGGGCCGGCCACACCAACGCCGACGGCAGCGGCGTCGCCTGGGATGTGCTGCGCGCGGTATTCGAGCCGGCTGGCGTTAGCGTGCGTATTCATAGCGTGCCGTACACCCGCTCGGTGGGCCTGGTGCAACGCGGTGGCGCCGATGCCTGGGTGGGCTCGTATCTGAACGAGGTCCAGGAGGGCGTGTTCTACCCGCACTGGAACTACGACGCCGATGACATCACCGCCCTGGGCCTGGCCGACGCCGCGCCCATCAGCCTGCAAAACGTCGGCAGCTACCGCCTGGCCTGGGTGCGCGGCTACGCCTACGAGAAATATCTGCCGCATTTGAACCACTACCAGGAAGTTTACCGGCGCGACGGTATCCTCTCGATGCTGGATATGAAGCACGTCGATTTCTACCTCGATGCCCTGACCGAGGTGAAGGATGTCCTCAATGAGGCCGACGATCCCTCGCGCTACCGCATTACCGAACTGACCAAGCTGCCGCTGTACCTGGGCTTTGCCGACACCCCCGATGGCCACGCGCTGGCCCAGGTGTATGACGCGCGCATGGAGCAGTTGGTAAAAGACGGCAGCTTGCGGGCAATTTTTGCCCGCTGGCAGCAACCCTATCCGTTTGATTGAAACCTCTGGCAACGAGCATGACGCGATGACGAAGCACAGGAAGTACGCACTGGCCGCCCTGATTACCCTGCTGGGCCTGGGCTCGGCCAAGGCCGCCGAGCAGGTGCTGGTGGTGGGGCTGTTTCCCGGTGCCGCCGTGATCAATGTCGATGGCGTGCGCAAGCTGGTGAAAGTCGGTAACACCGGGCCGGACGGCGTGGTGGTGGTGAGCGTCGATGCCCATAGCGCGGTGTTGCGGGTAAACGGTGTGCAGCGCAGTTACGGGCTTGAGCGTGAATACAGCCAGGGCTTTGCCGTACCGACCAAAAACCAGCTGACCATCGCCAAAGGTATTGGCGGCCACTACTGGATCGAAGGCTCGGCCAACGGCCGGCCGGTGCAGTTTCTGGTGGATACCGGCGCCACCACCGTCGCCATGAACAGCTCGCAGGCACAGCAGTTGGGGATCGATTACCGAGTAACGGGCAGGCCTACAGTGGTCAGTACCGCCAGCGGCAATGCCCAGGCCTGGCTCGTGAAGCTGGAAAAGGTGAAGGTCGGGACCCTTGAAGTGCTGGGCGTGGACGCGATGGTGCTGGATGGGCCGGCGCCCACCGAGGCGCTGTTGGGTATGAGCTTTCTTAACCATGTGCGCTGGCGCGAAGACCAGGGCGCGCTGATTCTGGAATCGAAAAACTAGCCTTATGACCGACTCGTTAAGCCGCCGTACCTTTCTCCTGGCCGCCGCTGCCGTGCCGTGGCTGCCGGCCTTGGTGTTGGCGAGCGATGCCGAGCAAACCCGCTTCCAGCAGCTGGAAGCAGGCTTTGCCGGGCGCCTGGGCGTGGTGGCGCTGAATACCGGCAACGGCCAGGTGCTGAGCTACCGCGGTAACGAGCGCTTCCCGCTGTGCAGTACCTTCAAGGCCATGCTGGCCGGTGCAATCTTGCAGCGCAGCACACTGACGCCGGGCCTGTTGCAGGAACGCATCAGCTACCGCCAGAGCGACCTGGTCAGTTACTCGCCCATCAGCGAGCAGCATGTGCAAGATGGCATGACCGTCGCCGAGCTATGCGCCGCGACCCTCCAATACAGCGACAATGGCGCCGCCAACCTGTTGATGAAACTGCTGGAGGGCCCCGAAGGGGTGACCACCTTTGCCCGCTCCATCGGCGACAAACACTTTCGCCTGGAGCGCTGGGAAACCGAACTGAATACCGCCATCCCCGGCGATCTGCGCGACACCACCACGCCGCTGGCGATGG
Source organism: Pseudomonas sp. (assembly GCA_039207785.1). Lineage (GTDB taxonomy): Bacteria > Pseudomonadota > Gammaproteobacteria > Pseudomonadales > Pseudomonadaceae > Aquipseudomonas. The sequence goes on from JBCECW010000223.1 coordinate 1,967, forward strand.
CCCACAGCCTGCAAAAGCTGGTGCTGGGCGACGCGTTGCCGGCCAGCCAGCGCCAGCAGCTGCAAGACTGGCTGCGCGGCAATACCACCGGTGCCACGCGTATTCGTGCCGGCGTACCCGCCACCTGGCAGGTCGGCGACAAGACCGGTACCGGCGACTACGGCACCACCAATGATGTGGCCGTGCTCTGGCCGCCGGGCAAGGCACCGGTGGTGTTGGCCCTGTACCTGACGCAAAACGCCAAGGACGCCACACCACGCAACGAAACCCTGGCTGCGGCTACGCGTATCGTCGTCGACTGGCTGGGCTAAGGGCGAGGTGCAGGGTTATATGCATCGACTGTTTTGATCTTTATGGCCAGCAATTCAGGCTGACCGAGCCGTTGACGCTGCTGTTACAATGCCGCCCCCGTGCGATTAATCCGCCTTTTTATTAGGAGTATCCGGTGTCTGTCGTCTTCGTCGCCGCCTCCCAACTGCCCACACCTTTTGCCGTCTTCACCATGCATGGCTTTCTTGAAGAAGCCACCGGCCGTGAACACGTAGCCCTGACCCTCGGTGATGTCGCCGATGGCCAGCCGGTGCTGGGGCGCCTGCATTCCGAATGCCTGACCGGTGATGCCCTGTTCAGCCTGCGCTGCGACTGTGGTTTCCAGCTCGAAGCTGCCTTGGCCGCCATTGCCAAGGAAGGCCGTGGCGTGCTGCTGTACCTGCGCCAGGAAGGCCGTGGCATTGGCCTGATGAACAAGATCCGCGCCTACGAGTTGCAAGACGGCGGCGCCGATACCGTCGAGGCCAATGAGCGCCTGGGCTTTCGTGCCGACCAGCGCGATTACTCGATCTGCCTGCCGATGCTCAACCACCTGGGCATCACCTCGCTGAAACTGATGACCAACAACCCGCGCAAACTCAAGGCGCTGGCCGATATGGGCATTCCGGTGGCCGAGCGCAAGCCGCTGCAGATCGAACATAACCCGCACAACAAGTACTACCTGGCGACCAAGGCCGGCAAACTCGGCCACCTGCTGGGCAACCAGCACCAGGGCGAGGCCGAGGAAAGCCTGTGACCCGTGCGCAAGTGCGCCGGCACCTGGAGCTGCTGTGGTGGCGGCAACTGGCGCTGACCCTGGTGCCGGTATTTGTCGTCAACCTGCTGTTTGGCGCCGAACGCACGGTGTCGGTGTTGGCCATGCCGCTGTTTGTCGGCGGCCTGGCCTCGATGTTCGTCAGCCTGCCGCTGTTCTCTGCTTACAAGCGTGGCCTGATCGCCACCGAACAAGCGCTCGACACCGCTGAAGAACCGGCCGCCTGGCTCGACCTGGCGGCCCGTCGCCGCCAAGCCTTTCTCGGCGCCGGGCTGCCCGCGTGGATTGCCGCCATCGCCGTATTCACCGGCCTGGAAGCCATTCCGCTGATTCTGCTCGCCCTGTCCAGCACGGTGCTGCTGGCCCTCTATCGCATTCCTCGCCAACTGGCCTGATGCGCCGGCTGCTGACCTGCCTGTTGTGCCTGCTGGCGTGGCCCGCAGCGGCGCAACTGCGGGTGGTGACGCTGGCACCGTCGCTGAGTGAAATCATGTTGGAGCTGGATGCCGCCGACCTGCTGGTGGGCGTGCTCGATGGCGGCGAGCGGCCGCCTGCGTTGGCCGCGCTGCCCTCGGTGGGCCGCTACGGCCAGTTGGAGATGGAAAGCCTGTTGGCGCTCAAGCCCGACTTGCTGTTGCTCTGGCCCGATAGCATCAGCGCCGCGCAGCGCCAGCAACTGAACGGTTTTGGTATTCCCCTGTATGAAGCCGAGCCCCATAGCCTGGCGCAGCTGGCCGAGCAATTCAGTGCCATTGGCGAGCGGGTAGGGCGGGCTGAGCAGGGACGCGCACGTGCCGCCGAATTCAACCAACGACTAAACGCACTGACGCAGCGGTACGCACGGCGCAAGCCCTTGCCGGTGTTTTATCAGATCTGGAATGCGCCGCTGTATACCGTCGGTGGTGGGCAAATCATCAGCGATGCGTTGCGGGTGTGCGGGGCGAGCAATGTGTTTGCCGAGCTGACGCTGCCGGCGCCGCAGGTGAGTGTGGAGGCGGTGCTTAAGCGTGACCCCCATGTGATTATCGGCGGCGACCAGGGGCAACTGGACAGTTGGGGACGCTGGCCGCAGATCAAGGCGGTGCAACGTCAGCAATTGCTGGTGCTGCCGGACAAGGGACTGGAGCGGCCGAGCCTGCAAATGCTTGATGCCACCGAAAAGCTCTGTGCGGCGCTGTCCCCAATGCAATAACCAATCCCGTAGGGTGCGCTCCGCGCACCAGCCGTTGTTTTTACGGGCATGGCGCTCGCCACAACACCGCTTGGTGCGCGGAGCGCACCCTACGGAAGTACCTACGGGGCGGTTAAATCGCCGGCGTCCAAACCAACCCGACGGTCGCCGCGCGGCCTTCTTCGCGATAGCCGTAATACGCGCCGTCATAGCTGTAGTACGCGCGGCTGTAGTCTTTATCCAGCAGGTTATCCACCTTGAACGTCAGCTTTAGCTCGCCGTTGGCCTGCCAGCTGCTGCGCAGCCCCAGCAGGCCATAGCCCGGCAGTTCGCGGGTGTTATCGGCGTTGTCGTAGCTGCCGCTGACCGCCTGCCACCCGGCGCCCAGGCCGAGCTTGCCAAAGCTGCGGTCGATATCCAGGTTGAGCGTGCGCTTGGCCCGGCGTTGCAGGGTATGGCCGGTTTCGCGGTCGCGGGCGTCCAGCCAGTTGGCATTGGCCGAGGCCTGCCAACCCAGTACCTCGCGTTCCAGCGTCAGCTCGATACCTTGCAGGCGGGCCTTGTTCAGGTTGATCGGCTGGTAGATATAGCTACCCGCGCTGATCGGCTGGTTGCTGATCAGATCGCGCACCACGTTGCGGTACGCTGCCACACTCCAGCGAGTGTCCCAGTGCTCGCCGCGCAGTTGCAGCTCGACGTTTTTCGAGTGCTCGGGCGACAGGTCGGCGTTGCCCTTGAACCACGGGTCGCTGTCGGGCCAGTACAGCTCGTTAAAGGTCGGCGCGCGGAAGCCTTCGCTGTACGAGGCGATCATCGAGGTGCTCGCGCCAAGGGGCACGGTCAGGGCGCCGTTCCAGGTGTTCTCGCTGCCGAATTGCTCGTTCTTGTCATGGCGCAGGCCCAATTCGGTGGCAAACCAGTCGCCCTGGAAACGATGCTGCACATACGCCGCCTGGTTCCAGCGGGTTTGCTGGCTATAGGCGCTGCTGCTATGCAGCTCGTCCTGGTACCAGTCGGCACCCAGCAGCAGGGTGTGTTGCTCGTTGAGCTGCAGGGTATTGAGCCAGTTGGCCGCGTCGCGGTAGGTGTTAAACACGCTGACTTCATCGCTGAGCTTGTCTTCGGTCTTCTGTCGGCTTTCGCTGTGGCCCAGTTCCAGGCGGCTGTTCCAGCTATCAGTGAACTGCGCATCGACAAAGCTGCTGGCACTGCTGGTGGTGTAGTCGGTGTAGGGCTGCTGTGGATAACTCAGGTAGGTGCTGGCGTCGTAGCGGCCGGCGGGGTTGTCGTATTCACTGCGTCCGCGCTGGTCGAGTAGGCTGACGCCGGCCTGCAGCTGTTCGCTGAACTGGTGGCTCAGGCTAAAGCTCAGCGCCTTGTTGCGGTAGGCATCGTGATCGCTATCCGAGTCAAAGGACGGGCCGGTGCGGTCGATGCCGGCGGTCTCCTCCAGGTTGCCATTGAGGCTGAACTGGGTCTGCTGATTGCCGCCGCTCAGACCCAGGCTGCGGTTGAAACTCTGATTGCTGCCGGCGCTGATCGCCAGGCTGGGATGCAGGCCGCTGTCGCCACGGCGGGTAAAAATCTGCACCACGCCGCCAATCGCATCGCTGCCGTACAGGGCCGAGCGCGAACCGCGCACCACCTCGATCCGTTCGATCTGTTCCACGCTCAGGTATTGCAGGCTGGCGCCGCCGTCGGAGGCCGAGCCGATACGCTGGCCGTCCACCAGGATCAGGCTTTGGGTATTGCTGCTGCCACGGATAAACAGCGAGGTATTGGCGCCGCGCCCGCCGGTTTGCACCAGTTGCACGCCCGGCACGCGGTTCAGCAGGTCGGTGATGGAGGTCGGTTGCAGGCGCTCGATATCGGCGCGGGTAAATACGCTGGTGGCGGCGGTGGCTTGTTCCAGCGGCTCGGCGATGCGCCCGGAGGTAATCACCATTTCCGGCAGTTTCAGCGCGTTGTCGGGAGTCTGCCCGTGGGCCACAAGCGGCACGAGCAAGGCTGGCAGGGCCAGGTGGATGGCTTTCATGGGTAGATCCTCAAAAGAAATTTTGAGGAGGGCATAGGCAAGCACGGCGCGGACAACGCACCCCTGTGCTTGATGGTGCTGCCCTCCGCAACACCAGTCGACTCCGCACAGGCCGGTCTCCGGGCTTTCGACTGAAAGACATGCTTTCGGGCCGCGATCACCTTCCCAGGTAAACCCAGTGGTGTGTCGATCGGGCATGCAGCCAGGCTGCGGTCGATTACCGTTGCGGGGGCAGCGCCGGCATGGCTCATGGAGCGCACCGGCTTCCCGTTTAACGCCGGGCTGTTGTCAGCCGGGCGCACCTGTGTGGATAAACGCCGCGCACCCTAACGGGGGCAGCAGGATGGGTCAAGGT
>JBCECW010000224.1:0-3300 GCA_039207785.1 Pseudomonas sp.
GGCGAAGCGCTTGCTTAGCAGGGTTCGCTAGCAATCGGATGGCCGCCCCCTAGCGCCTACGAAAAATCGATCCATCGCTCTTGAAACCAATCAGCCAATCCCTATCTAGGGGAGTGTGGGATGCCGAAGTCGGGTCCCGCACCTAACTACTTGCTGATTTTCAGGAGATGTTTATGACTACCGCCTTTTCCCTCGCGCCACTGTTCCGCAGCTCCGTGGGTTTCGACCGTTTCAACGATCTGTTCGAAGCCGCTGCACGCAATGAACAGGGCAGCTCCTACCCGCCCTATAACGTTGAAAAACACGGCGATGACCAGTACCGCATCGTGGTTGCGGCCGCCGGTTTCCAAGACGAAGACCTTGACCTGCAAGTGGAGCGCGGCGTGCTCACCGTTACCGGTGGCAAGCGTGCTGATGCCGGCAAAGACGTCACCTTCCTGCACCAGGGCATTGCCCAGCGTGCGTTCAAGCTGTCGTTCCGCCTGGCCGACCATATCGAAGTCAAGGCGGCACAACTGGCCAACGGCCTGCTGAATATCGACCTGGTGCGTATCGTGCCGGAAGAAGCCAAGGCCAAGCGCATTCCTATCAATAGTGCGCGCCCGGTGCTGAACAGCTAAGGGTTACACGGGTAAAAACAAGGGCGCTGGTGGGCGCCCTTGTCGTTTCTGCGGTTTTTACAGCGCGGGCCTCTGCGGCGCATGGGCGAGCAGGGCGCGGAACTCGGCCAGAGGCACCGGCCGGCTATACAGGTAGCCCTGGTAGAAGTGGCAGCCTTCCTTGAGCAGGAAGTCCAACTGGTCTTGCTGCTCAACCCCTTCGGCAATCATCTCCAACCCCAGGCTGCGGGCCATGGCCACGATGGCGCGAATAATCTCGGCATCGTTGGGGTCGTTGGTAGCGTCGCGCACAAAGGATTGGTCGATCTTCAGCACATCCACCGGCAGGCGCTTGAGGTAGGTCAGCGACGAGTAACCGGTGCCGAAATCGTCCATGGCAAAGCTAACGCCGAGCTTTTTCAGGCGCAGCATCTTGGCGATGGTGTCGTCGATATTCTGGATCACGATCCCTTCGGTCACTTCCAGCTTGAGCATGGCATTGGGCAGGTCGCTGTCACGCAGGCTGGTGGAAACCCGCTCGACAAAGTTGTTCTGGCGGAACTGCAGCGGGCTGATATTCACGCACAGGCTGAAGTTGTCCTGTTGCACCAGGCCATCGGCCAGCAATTGCGCGCAGGCGTGGCAGGCTTCGGCCATTACCCAGCCGCCCACTTCCAGGATCAGCCCGCTTTCTTCCAGCACATGGATAAATTGCGCCGGTGACTGCGGCCCCAAAGCCGGGTGATACCAGCGCAGCAGGGCTTCGGCGCCAATGATGGCGCCGCTTCTGGCATCCACCTGGGGTTGGAAATGCAGGTCGAATTCGCCGCGCACCAGGGCCTGGCGCAAGTCGTTTTCCAGGCGCAGGCGTTCGCTGGCCGCTTCCTGCATGCTTTTGCGGAACATCTGGATGGCGTTGCGCCCCGAGTCCTTGGCCCGGTACAGGGCGATATCAGCGCGCTTGAGCAGGTCCGCCGGGGTATTGCCGTGGTCGGGAATCAGGGCGATGCCCATGCTCGGCGTCACTTGCAGGCGGTGGTTATCCAGCAGCATGGGTTCGGCCAGCAGCTTGCGCAGCTTGTCGGCAATTTGCCGGACCTGGCGCATCACTTCCGAGCGTTTGCCTTCCAGGCCCGAAAGCAGCACCACGAATTCGTCGCCGCCCAGGCGCGCCACGGTGTCTTCCTGGCGCACGCTGGCCTCCAGGCGCGCGGTGACCATCTTCAATACCGAGTCACCGACCGGATGGCCCAGCGAGTCGTTGATGTGCTTGAAGTGGTCGAGGTCGAGAAACAGCAGCGCACCGCGCAAGTCGTGGCGGGTGAGCAGGGCGATCTGCTGGGTCAGGCGATCCATCAGCAGGGCGCGATTGGGCAGGTTGGTCAGCGGGTCGTGGTAGGCCAGATGCTGGATCTGCGCATGGGCCTTTTTCAGCTCGTCGATATCGCGGGCAGTCAGCAGCAGGCAGTCGTGGCCGTTAAGGTCGATGGGCTCCACCGACACTTCCACCTGCTTGAGTGTGCCGTCGCGGTGGCGGCCAAGCATTTCCAAGTGGTGCACACGGCCGTCGCGGCGCATCAATTCGATCATGCGTTCGCGCTCGCTGGGCTTGGCCCATACGGCGATATCTTCCGGGGTGCGGCCGATCACTTCTTCCGGGCGGAAGCCGGTCAGGCGGCAGAAGCCTTCGTTAACCTCGATATAGCGGCCATCCAGGCGCTCGGTAATGGTGATGGCGTCGGGGCTGGAGTGAAACGCTTTGGCGAATTTCTCCTCGCTGGCCTTGAGTGCCGCCTGGGCCTGTTGGCGTTCGGTGATATTGCGGAAAGTGGTGGTGATGCAGCGCTGGCGGTCCACCGTGATATAGCGGCTGGACACCACGCACGTCAGCTCTTGCCCGCTTTTTGTGTAGTAACGCGCCTCGACGTTGTTCAGCTCCTTGTCGCGCCGCAGCTGCGCGCCCAGGCGTTCGCGCAGGTCGTGGTCGGCCCAGAAGCGGATGTCCTTGGCGCTTTTGCCGGTGATGTCTTCGGCGGCCCAGCCAAAGGTGCTGCAAAAGCTCGGGTTGACCTCGATAAACACGCCGTCGCCCACCCGCGATACGCAGATCGGGTCGGGGCTGGCCTGGAACAGGGTGGAGAACTTTTCCTCCGAGGCAGCCAGGCGCTGCACCCGCTGCACGCGCTCGCTGATATCCATCAGGATGCCGACCATGCGCAGCGGTCGGCCATCGCTATCGCGGTACAGCTTGGCGGTGCTTTCCAGATAGTGCATTTCGCCATTGGCGAACTGCGAGCTGTAGGTGATCTGGTAATCCTTGCGCTCGCCCTCCACGACCTCGCGGTAGGCCTGGCGCATCGCCAGTTGTTCCTCTTGCGGCACGTTGTCGAAGAAATTGCCAAAGCTGCCGTGGAAGGGTTCGGCCGCCAGGCCATGCAACTGCGAGGCGCGGGCCGAGCCGTAGAGCATATTGCTAGGGATATGCCAGTCCCAGGTGCCCAGTTCAGCCGATTCCAGGGCCAGCGACAGGCGTTCGCGGCTGTCGCGCAATTCCTGTTCCTGCTCGCGCTGCTGGGTGATGTTACGCATCGACAGCACCAGGGCTACGCGGCCGTCGAGCTCCACCTTGCCGCCGTACACCAGGTTGATGCTTTGCTCGCCGGCGCGGTTATGCAGGACGATTTCCATCTGCTCGATACGG
>JBCECW010000224.1:3310-6606 GCA_039207785.1 Pseudomonas sp.
GCCATGGCGTTCGAGGTTTTCCAGCATGCGCCGGCGATCGTCGATGTTGTGCCACAGCCCCAGTTCGATGGAGGTGCGCCCCAGGGCTTCGGTTGCGCTCCAGCCAAACTGCGCCTCGAAACCGGGGTTGACTTCGATCATCTCGCCGGTCGGGTAGTCGGTGATCACCACGGCGTCGGGGGTGTTGCGAAAGGCCTTGGCGAATTTGTCTTCATTGGCGCGCAGCGCCTGTTCGCGGCGCTTGTGTTCGCTCAGGTCGAGAAAGGTGCTGAGGATATAGTTCTGGTCTTCCAACTCGATCAACTGGCTGGATAGCCGGCCATCCAGCACGCGCCCGTCGCGGGTCAGCAGTTGCACGTCGTGCAGCACCGGTTCCACGGTCTGGGTCAGGTCCAGCAGGTATTGGTCGCGGCTGGCGGGGTCGGCCCACAGGTTGAGGTCGATCACCGAGCGGCCGATGCAGTCGGCCGGGCTCCAGCCGAACAGGGTTTCGAAATGCTGGTTGGCGGCAATCAGCACGTTGTCTTCGTAGCGCACCAGCAAAATTACATCGGGGCTCAGGTGAAACAGGCTGGCAAAGCGCTGCTCGGACGCGCGCAGGGCGTGCTCGCGCTCCTGTTGCTCGGTGACATCGCGAACCACGCCCATGATGCTTTGCTGGCCCGCTTCATCGCGCTGCAGGCTGCCGGACACCTCCAGCCAGTGCAGGCTGCCGTCGGGCCAGCGGATGCGGTGGCGGAAGGCGCGGGTGGTCGGCGAACCGTTGATGGCCTCCTGGAACAACTGCAGCACATGGTCGCGTTCTTCTTCGGGAATCAGCGAAAAATAATCCACCTGGGTGCGCACGGGGCGATTGGGGTCGAGGCCGAAAATCGCCTGGGCGCCGCGCGACCAATTGACCCGCCCGCTGGCCAGGTCCCAATGCCAGGCGCCCAGGCGCGCGCCATTCAGGGCGGCGAGCAGGCGCGGGGCGTCTTGCCAGCTATTTTCCCGTTCAATGGGGTCGGATGCCGGAATATGCGGGCGTGGTGGCAGGTGATCGGACGGCTTGGGCATCAGAGGGCCCATTCAATCGAGGTGTGCGGCGGGGTGGTGCGAACGTGCGCTGGGGTCATCAGCTAGCCCTTCTAATAATTATGTGTTGCACGTTAGCGTCAGCCTGGGCGCTTACGCAAGCGGCGTGGTTGAGCTCGCGCGCCGTTGTGCGTCAAGCAGCGCCATAAAGGCTTTGGCTGCGTTGGACAGGGTTCGTTCGGTATGCAGGATATAGCCCAGCTCGCGGTGCAGCTGGATGCCCGGAATCGGCAGGCGCGCCACCTGGTCGTCGAGCATGGTGCGCGGCAGCACGCTCCAGGCCAGGCCGATGGACACCATCATCTTGATGGTTTCCAGGTAGTTGGTGCTCATGCCGATATTGGGCGTCAGGCCCTGCTCGGCAAACAGCTTGCTGACGATGCGGTTGGTAAAGGTGTTTTCTCCGGGGAACACCGCCGGGTGCTCGGCGATGGCCTTGAGGTCGATTTTTTTCAGGCGGGCCAGCGGGTGCTCCGGCGCGGCAACGAAATCCAGCGGGTCGTCCCATACGGCAGTCGCCTTGACCGGCGCATGGGTTTGCGGCGCCAGGGTGATCACCGCCAGCTCGGCGCGGCCATGGAGAATCTCCTCATAGGCCACTTCGGAATCGAGAAACTGGATATCCAGCGCCACCTGCGGGTAGGCGCGGGTAAAGGCGCGCAGCAGCGGCGGCAGGCGGTGCAGGCCGATATGGTGACTGGTGGCCAGGGTCAGGCGTCCGCTGATCTCGCCGTTGAGGTTGCTGAGAGCGCGGCGCGTATCATCCAGCACATTAAGAATCTGGTAGGCGCGCGGCAGCAGGGCGCGGCCGGCTTCGGTCAGGCTGACCTCACGGCCCAGGCGGTCGAACAGGCGCATATCCAGTTGCTGCTCAAGGCTGGCAATACGTTTGCTGATGGCCGGTTGCGTCAGGTGCAAGCGCTCGCCGGCACCAGAAAAGCTGGCGGTTTCAGCGATGGCGATAAAGGCTTTGAGGTTGGCCAGATCCATACTGGGATTCCACTTGGTTATCCAAAGTATGAAAAATATGAATTTGAGTTATTTAAAGCAAGTATTTAGCATTCGACCCCATAAGCCATAGGGCTATTTCCTGGTGAAAACCACCCGGAAAACCCGCGGCATAGATCTGATGAGGAATGACTGATGGCCGGCAAAACGCTGTACGACAAACTCTGGGAAGCGCACGAGGTAAAACGCCGTGACGATGGTTCGTCGCTGATTTATATCGACCGCCATATTCTCCACGAAGTGACCTCGCCGCAAGCGTTCGAAGGCCTGCGTCTGGCTGACCGCAAGCCCTGGCGCATCGACGCCAACATCGCCACCCCGGACCACAACGTGCCGACCACCCTCACCGAGCGCAAAGGCGGTATCGAGGCCATTGCCGACGAGGTGTCGCGTATCCAGGTACAGACCCTGGACGACAACTGCGACGAATTCGGCATTCTCGAATTCAAGATGAACGACATCCGCCAGGGCATCGTCCACGTGGTGGGCCCGGAGCAGGGCGCGACCTTGCCGGGCATGACCGTGGTCTGCGGCGACTCGCACACCTCCACCCACGGCGCATTCGGCGCCTTGGCCCACGGCATCGGCACCTCGGAAGTGGAGCATGTGCTCGCGACCCAGTGCCTGGTGGCCAAGAAAATGAAAAACATGCAGGTGCGCGTCGAAGGCAAATTGCCTTTTGGCGTGACTGCCAAAGACATTGTGCTGGCCGTGATCGGCAAGATCGGCACCGCTGGCGGCAACGGCCATGCCTTGGAATTCGCCGGTAGCGCGATTCGCGACCTGTCGATGGAAGGCCGCATGACCATCTGCAATATGTCCATCGAAGGTGGCGCGCGCGTTGGCCTGGTGGCGGCAGATGAAAAGACCGTGGCTTATATCAAAGGTCGTCCGTTCGCTCCGCAAGGCGCTGACTGGGATGCCGCCGTAGAAGCCTGGAAAGACCTGGTGTCCGATGATGACGCGGTGTTCGACACCGTGGTTGAGCTGGACGCTGCACAAATCCAGCCGCAAGTGACCTGGGGCACCTCGCCGGAAATGGTCTTGCCGGTAGCCGCCACCGTGCCGGACCCGAGCAAAGAGTCCGATCCGGTGAAAAAAGACTCCATCGAGCGCGCCCTCAAGTACATGGGCCTGGCCGCCAACCAGGCGATCACCGATATCCAGCTCGACCGTGTGTTTATCGGCTCGTGCACCAACTCGCGGATCGAAGA
>JBCECW010000225.1:0-6601 GCA_039207785.1 Pseudomonas sp.
ACACCCTGGTCGGCACCGACTCGCACACCACCATGATCAACGGCCTCGGCGTGCTGGGCTGGGGCGTGGGCGGCATCGAGGCCGAGGCAGCCATGCTCGGCCAGCCGGTGTCGATGCTGATTCCCGAGGTGATCGGCTTCAAGCTCAGCGGCCAGTTAAAGGAAGGCATCACCGCCACCGACCTGGTGCTGACCGTCACCCAGATGCTGCGCAAGAAAGGCGTGGTGGGCAAATTCGTCGAGTTCTATGGCGATGGCTTGGCCACCCTGCCCCTGGCCGACCGCGCCACCATCGCCAATATGGCCCCCGAATATGGCGCCACCTGCGGTTTCTTCCCGGTGGATGACATTACCCTCGGCTATCTGCGCCTGTCCGGCCGACCGGATGCCACCGTGGCGCTGGTGGAGGCCTACAGCAAGGCCCAGGGCCTGTGGCGCGAGCCCGGCCATGAGCCGCTGTTTACCGATGCCCTGGCCCTGGATATGGGCACCGTGCAAGCCAGCCTGGCCGGGCCGAAACGTCCGCAAGACCGAGTGGCGCTACCCGAGGTAGGCAAGGCCTTTAGCGACTTCCTTGGCCTGCAGGTCAAACCCCATAGCACCGAGGAAGGCCGTTTGCTGAGCGAAGGTGGCGGCGGTACGGCGATCAATGACGGCACCGATGCGGGGGAAATCGACTACGACGACGACGGCGCCCGCTACCGCCTGAAACACGGCGCGGTGGTGATCGCCGCCATTACCTCGTGCACCAACACCTCCAACCCCAGCGTGATGATGGCTGCCGGCCTGCTGGCGAAAAAGGCCGTGGAAAAAGGCTTGCAGCGCCAGCCGTGGGTAAAAAGCTCGCTGGCGCCAGGCTCCAAGGTGGTGACCGATTACTACGCCGCTGCCGGCCTGACCCAGTACCTCGACACCCTGGGTTTCGACCTGGTGGGGTATGGCTGCACCACCTGCATCGGCAACTCCGGGCCGCTGCGCGAGCCGATCGAGCAAGCCATTCAACGGGCCGACCTGACCGTGGCCTCGGTGCTGTCGGGCAACCGCAACTTTGAAGGCCGAGTGCACCCGCTGGTAAAAACCAACTGGCTGGCGTCGCCGCCGCTGGTGGTGGCCTATGCCCTGGCCGGCACCGTGCGCATCGACCTGAGCAAAGACCCGCTGGGCACCGGCAGCGATGGCAAGCCGGTGTACCTGCGCGATATCTGGCCCAGCCAGGCGGAAATTGCCGAGGCGATCCAGAAGGTCGATACCGCCATGTTCCACAAGGAGTACGCCGAGGTATTTGCCGGCGACGAAAAATGGCAGGCGATTGCCGTGCCGGACTCCGACACCTACGAATGGCAGGCCGACTCCACTTATATCCAGCACCCGCCGTTTTTCGAGCACATCACCGAGGCACCGCCGAAAATCGGCAATATCGCCGACGCACGCATCCTCGCCCTGCTCGGCGACTCGGTGACCACCGACCATATTTCCCCCGCCGGCAATATCAAAAACAACAGCCCGGCTGGCCGCTACTTACAGGAGAACGGCGTAAAGCCAGTGGACTTCAACTCCTACGGCTCACGGCGTGGCAACCACGAAGTGATGATGCGCGGCACCTTTGCCAATATCCGTATCCGCAATGAAATGCTCGGCGGCGAAGAAGGCGGCAATACCCTGCATGTACCTAGTGGCGAGAAGCTGGCGATCTACGATGCGGCCATGCGTTATCAACAGGAAGGCACGCCGCTGGTGGTGGTCGCCGGCAAGGAATACGGCACCGGGTCGTCACGCGACTGGGCGGCCAAGGGCACCAACCTGCTGGGCGTTAAAGCGGTGCTGGCGGAAAGCTTCGAGCGTATCCACCGCTCCAACCTGGTGGGCATGGGCGTGCTGCCGCTGCAATTTGCCAATGGCCAGGACCGCAAGAGCCTGGGCCTGACCGGCAAGGAAACCCTGAGCATCGGCGGCCTCGATAACGTCGAGCTGAAACCCTCGATGCATCTGCCCCTGACGCTGACCCGCGAGGACGGCAAACAGGAGCAATTCGAGGTGCTGTGCCGTATCGATACATTGAACGAGGTGGAGTACTTCCGCGCCGGCGGCATCCTCCATTACGTGCTGCGGCAATTGATCGCTGGTTAGCTCCCTGCAAACCTGGCGGCGCGTCTGGCATGGGGCCTGGCGCTGCTGCCGCCAGGCAATTTGTAGCGCAGAAACTGTGCGGCAGTTCAAATCTGGTTACACTGCGCCGGAAAATTGATCGTAGGAAATTTCCTCTCAACTTTGCTCGGCAGCGGCCGATCAGAACGGCACGGACATTACGGATAAAGCCCCATGCGCAACAATCAGCCGGTCACTCAACGTGAGCGTACGTTTCCTGCTCAGCAACGCCTGATCTCCACCACCGACCTCAAAGGCGAAATCACCTATGTGAACGACGCCTTTGTGGAAATCAGTGGCTACTCCCGTGAGCAATTGCTGGGTTCGCCGCACAACCTGGTGCGCCACCCGGATGTACCGCCGGCGGTGTTCGCCCATATGTGGACCACGTTGAAAGCCGGCCGGCCGTGGATGGGTATCGTCAAGAACCGCTGCTCCAGCGGCGACCATTACTGGGTTAACGCCTATGTCACGCCGGTGCTGGATGGCGGCCAGGTGATCGGTTTCGAGTCGGTGCGGGTCAAGCCCAGCGCCGAGCAGATCCGCCGCGCCGAAGCGCTGTACCAGCGGATCAACAGCGGCAAGGCGGCCCTGCCGGCCAGCAACGTCTGGCTGCCGATTCTGCAGAACTGGGTGCCGTTTATCCTGATCAGCCAGATCGGCTTTGTGCTGGGCGCCTGGCTGGACTTCCACTGGGGCTTCCTGCTCGCCGCCGCGCTCTCCGTACCGCTGGGCCTGCTCGGCCTGAACTGGCAGCAACGTGGCCTGCGCCGTCTGCTCAAGCTGGCCGAACAAAGCAACTCCGACCCGCTGATTGCCACCATGTACACCGACAGCCGTGGCCCGCAGGCGCGCCTGGAAATGGCCATGCTCAGCCAGGAAGCGCGCCTGAAAACCTGCCTGACCCGTCTGCAAGACAGCGCCGAACACCTTACTGAACAAGCCAAGCAGGCCGACACCCTGGCGCAGAACAGCTCCAAGGGCCTGGAACGCCAGCGCGTGGAAACCGAACAGGTGGCCACCGCCGTCAACGAAATGGCCGCCACCACCCTGGAAGTGGCCAGCAACGTGGCGCGCACCGCCATCGCCACCCAGGAAGCCAACCGCCTGACCGGCGAAGGCCGCAGCATTGCCGGCGAAACCCGCGAGGCGATTCAGCGCCTGTCCGTGTCGGTGGGTGAAACCGGCGAAACCGTGACCCGCCTGGCCCAGGACAGCAACGAAATCGGCGGTGTGGTCGATGTGATCAAAGGCATTGCCGACCAGACCAACCTGCTGGCCTTGAACGCCGCCATCGAAGCGGCGCGTGCCGGGGAAATGGGCCGGGGCTTTGCCGTGGTAGCCGACGAAGTTCGCTCGCTGGCCCAACGCACCGCCGAGTCCACCGGGCAGATCCACCAGTTGATCGCCAAGCTGCAACGCACCGCCGAAGAAGCCGTGCTGACCATGGAAATCGGCCGCAAGCAGGCTGATGAAGGGGTTGAGCGCGTGCTCAAGGCCGACCAGGCCTTGGCCGGCATCAGCGATGCAGTGGCCAATATCGCCGATATGGCCGACCAGATCGCCGCGGCAGCCGAAGAGCAAAGCGCGGTGGCCGATGAGATCAACCAGAACATCACCACCATTGCCCAGCTTGCCGACCAGACCGCCGGGGAAGCGCAGAACACCGCGCAACTGAGCAAGGAACTGACCGGCACCGCGCAGCGCCAGTCGGCGTTGGTGGAGCGGTTTAACCGCTAGGTTGCAGCACTGTTGAAACGCCACCGGCCCAGCGGCCCGTGGCGTTTTTTTATATCCGCGATTTTGTGATTAATTCGCTACAACGCCCGGCGGCCAGCGGTTACGCTCGCGGTCGCCGGCTATGTCGGCCGGACGCAGTCATCACAAGGATGAAAACGATGCAGATCAAAACCCTGGCCGGTGCCCTGGCACTGGCGCTCGCCAGCCAATTGGCGCACGCGCAAGTCTTCTTCGATACCCGCTTTGCCTCCCCGCCCAATATCGCCGGCCAGCCCATCGTCATCGATGGCACCGCCGCCACCCCCAGCCGGGTGAACATGGGCAGCATTGATATGAACGTAGGGTTTGCCGGGCAAGCCGGTAACTGGGCCATCTTCAATGCCCCCAGCTGCGGCTACGACCAGATCGAATTTATGCTGCCGGCCGGTCTGACACACGCCACGGTCGAGTGGGACATGCTGGCAAGCAAGCTGACCAACAGCCAGAGCGCCTTCAGCGTGCATCTGGACAGCAGCGACTACGGCGCCCGCTCCATCACCATGCATGGCGGCAGCAATAACATCGGCCTATCCAACAAGGGCGGTGCGTACGCCTCGTTGGCCCTGGAAGACCAACGCAAATACCACGTCTCGGCGCGTATCGACGTGGCCACCGACATGCTCGAAATCGACATCAACAACACCAAGTACTACAAGGGCTCGTTTGGCAGCAGCAACCTCAGCGGTGTGCGCTTCAACCTGTCGCCGTGGATCGGTGGCGCGACCGCCTGCAACGATGCAACCGCCGCCTTGAGCAATGTGCGCATCTACGAAAACCCGATTGACCTGGAGACGCCGCCCCCGGTGCCGGCCAAGGTTGGCCTGGTGTTTACGTCCACCGGCGCTGCCGTGCAGAACATTCCGCCAACCGGCGGCACCCTGTATTTCAAGCGCACCATTACCAACCTCGATGTGCAGCAGCTGAGCCTGCTGACCTGGATTTCCACCACCCTGGCAGATGGCACTGGCTATACGCTGGGCGCGCAACATACGGCTTCGGTGCCGCCAGGCGGTAACGTCAGCCTGGTCTACAGCTCGCTGCCGATTCCGCGCTGGTTGCCAGCCGGCCAATACAAAGCGCGCCTGTCGGTGGTCAACCAGGTCACCAACGAAATCACCTTCCGCGATATTTCCTTCAACAAACTGCCGTAACTGAACACGCCAACGGCCGACCTGGCCGTTGGCGTTTTCTCCAACCGATTGCAGCCTGCTTAGCCTAGAAAGCGCCCCACTCGCTCAGCGGTACTGGCCAGGTGCTGCTCATGGCTAAACCCCGACGCCTTCAACGGCTTGAGGTCATGGTCCGCCGCCGCCAGCCACAGCACTTCGATCTGCGCCGATAGCGCATAGCCCGCCACCGCTTCCTTATTACCCAAGGCATCCCGCTCGCCCTGCACGATCAGGGTCGGCGTCCGCAGCTCGGCCAGGTGTGCCACCCGGGGCTTCTCCGGTTTGCCGGCGGCATAGAAGGGATAGCCCAGGCACACCAGCGCCGCGGCGCCCAGGTCGTCGGCCAGCAGACTGGCCATGCGCCCGCCCATGGACTTGCCGCCAATCGCCAGTGGCCCTGCGACTTGTTGGCGCACTGCGGCGTACACCGCGCGCCAGGTTTCGAGCAAACGCGCCTGCGGATTGGGCGGACGCTTGCCGCCGTCGAGGCGCCGCTGCGCCATATAAGGGAACTCGAAACGCACCACCGCCACGCCCTGCGCGGCGAGCAGCCCGGCGATGGCATTCATAAATGAGCTATCCATTGGTGCGCCCGCGCCATGGGCAAGGATCAAGGTCGCTCGTGCCTGGCCAACCGGCCGATTCCACAGCAGTTGCGCCCCCTCTGGAGCGCCAGATAGCGCTTGATTCAGATCAATATCGCCGTTGGTCGCTTTCGCCATGCTTCGCCTCGCCTTCAACAACTAGAGAAATCCGCGGATGGGCCTGACATGAGCACAACAACCACGACTGCCTACGACTATAAGGTGGTTCGCCAGTTCGCCATTATGACGGTGGTATGGGGCATCGTCGGAATGGGCCTGGGGGTATTCATCGCCTCCCAACTGGTCTGGCCACAGCTTAACTTTGATTTGCCCTGGATTAGCTTCGGGCGCCTGCGTCCCCTGCACACCAACGCCGTGATCTTCGCCTTCGGCGGCTGCGCCTTGTTCGCCACTTCCTACTACACCGTGCAGCGCACCTGCCAGACCGCGCTGTTCGCGCCGCGCCTGGCCGCCGCCACCTTCTGGGGCTGGCAACTGGTGATCTTGCTGGCGGCCGTCAGCTTGCCACTGGGTTACACCAGTTCCAAGGAATATGCCGAGCTGGAATGGCCCATCGACTTGCTGATCACCGTGGTGTGGGTGGCCTACGCCGTGGTGTTCTTCGGCACGCTGCTCAAGCGCAAGACCAAGCATATCTATGTCGGCAACTGGTTCTACGGCGCCTTTATCCTCACCGTCGCCGTGCTGCATATCGTCAATAACCTCGAACTGCCGGTCAGCCTGACCAAGTCCTACTCCCTGTATTCCGGCGCCACCGACGCCATGATCCAGTGGTGGTACGGGCACAACGCCGTGGGCTTTTTCCTCACTGCCGGCTTCCTGGGGATGATGTATTACTTCGTGCCCAAGCAGGCCAACCGCCCGGTGTATTCCTATCGCCTGTCGATCGTGCACTTCTGGGCGC